>CALURE010000052.1 GCA_944323095.1 Candidatus Gastranaerophilales bacterium | reverse complement strand
TCAGCTTCTGTTGACCAGCCGCATACTGTACATACAAATTTTGCCATTTTTTACCACCTTTCTTAATCAAAAATGATCTCTCTTTTTCTACATGATTTATAATACTACATAAAGTTTTATTTGTAAAGTAGGAATAATTATTATTTTTTCTTAGAATTACTGTTATAAAAGAAAAGACCTTGGATTATCAAGGTCAAGGTTGGTTATTTTGGTTATGTTATAGTTATATAATTTATTTCGGCTTTTACATTTTTTATAATTCCTGTGAATGTTCAGATTTGCCAAATTTTATTTAAATGTTTACAAAACTTTATGTTATTATACTGGTATGTTTGAAAAGCTAAAAAAATTTTTTCTGTCTAAAGTTCTTAAAAAGAAGTATTACCGCACCGGCAAATGCAAAGCCTGCGGCAAATGCTGTACGCAGATATATGTAAAACACTACAAACATGTTGTTCAGGATGAAAAAGAGTTTGAAAAATTACAATATCTTCATCGTTTTTACAGTTATCTGAAAGTTATAGGCAAAGATGATATAGGCTTAATTTTTGAATGTCAGAACTTAGATCCTGTAACACATAAATGCAAAATTCACAGAACAAGACCCGGTATATGCAGGCGATACCCGCAGGAAGAATTGTTCTCAATGGGCGGAGCACTTTCTGATGACTGCGGGTATAAAATGGAACCTATAATTCCGTTCAGCGAAGTTCTGGAAAAAACTGCAAAGAAAAAACATATGCTATTTTATGACAGATAAATCCGTATTGTTTAATTCTACAATATCAAAATATTCTTCAATATCATCAACAAATGCCTTTTGATTTTGCGGGTTAATATCTTTATCTAAAATTATTTCAAGATTATTATTTTTTGTATGAAGAACTATTTTATCTTCACCGGTTCTGCTTCCTGCAAGTATAGATGTATCAATATCCGGTCTGTCGCATATTACATCTGCAACTTTATTTACTGCTTCAATAGTTTTTTCACCGTTAGGACTATCAATGTTTTCACCGCCTATAATCCATGCGGTAAGCTTATTTTTTGATAATTTTTTTAATTCATCAACTTTTTTAGCTATTTCGTCAATAAATATCTGGATTTTTCCATTTACCGGAACAAGTTTAATCATTCCGTCTTTTTCACTTCGTACAATTACTGCTAAATGTTTTGCGTCTGCTTTTGATGTATAAATTTTTCCGTTAGTCAGATTGCATTTATTGTTTGCTTTCAGGTGTCTGTATGTCCCTGATGTAACTTCTTTTGCGTGATCATATGCTCTTGTGTCAAAAATCAGATTTGTGCGGCCTTGAAAACTTATGTTATTCATAAAAATATTTACTCCTATGTTTGAAATAAAAATTCAACAAAAAAATTTTTGCTACTTTATGGCAATGAAAAATTTCGCATTGTCGTTTAAGCTTATAATGTAGAATTATTGAAAGGCCGGTTAAATATGAAAAAATTTATAATATTCTGTTTTATGTTTGTATTAGCACTTCCCGCGTCTGCTGTCTGCAGCATAACAGGCGGAGCCTGTACTGCAACAACATCTAACTGGGAAACACAATCTCTTGAGCAAAGGCTTGTTCCTGATAATTTGCAGGAATTACAAAAAACAGATGCTTTCCAGAGGGATTACAGAAAGCCGTATTATGATGAATTAATTAATACGGAAGAAGACAACACATCTGCTGCAAAGCCTCAGACAAATGAGTATAATTCCAACTGTCAATTCGGGGTATGTCTGCCGGGTGTCGAGCCCGGGGAAGATGTTTTGGAGTAACGGTAAAAAACGGGCCGGTCACCCGTCTTTCCTCCGAAAAAAAATGGCTGAATTATTTATAATTCAGCCTGTATTTTTTTGGTGAAAAAATATAAAATTTATGCGTAAAAGTCTGTTTTTAAGACATTATGCGCAAATCCTGCAAGAAAACCTGCACCTGCACCTGCAACAATAAAAGGTACTACAGGTCTTATTTTTTTCAGCATTATATGGTAAGATTTTGCCATATATCTTGTCATAACTTTTGAATCTTCATTAACAGTTCTGATAATGCTTCTGAATTCTTTGCCTGCGGCGGAATTTTCACCGCCTAATGCTTGAACTTTTTTGGCAAGAACATCATAATTAAAAGCATCTTTATCTTTTGATTCAATCATTTTAACGAAGCAGTCCTGAGCTGTTGTTTTAATACCATTTTTAGTAAATTCTGCAACTTTTGCCTTGTTTGTAACTTTACGGCAATAATTAATCATTGTGCGTCTGCTAATTGTATCTTCCTGTTTGGTAATCGGGAGAAGATATTTTAAAGCAACACCGCCTGCTGCTCCAATTGCTGTTGCTTTAGCAACCGTGTTCAATCTTGAATTGTCATTTTGTCCTACTGCACTTACTGTCATAGCTAATAAACCTTTACTTAACTAATACACGTAATAGTATCCTCGTCTTTAGCTGAGCTATTTACTTTCTCAACTTTCAGAATACATATATGGCAGATTTACACTTAAATATTTTGAACTTTTATCCCGTGAAAACGACATCGCTCAAAACTGAGTAATTAAATCCATGCGGTATGATAACACATAATTATTTTTTTGTCAATACCTTGATGAAGTTTAGTAACAACATGATAATAACTATCGCTACTATGTATATGAAATAATGTTTTATGGTTGCAGAACCCATAAACAATGACGCTATTGCGCCGGCAATAATTGCAACGGATGTCAAAATCATTACGGTTTTTTTCTGGGAAAATCCTGCGTGTAACAGTTTATGATGAATATGTTCTGCGTCGGCAACAAAGGGAGATTTGCCTTTTGCAATTCTTCTAAGAGAAGAAAATGTAATATCCATAATAGGAACAGCAAGAACCAGAAAAGGAAGCAATATTGCAAGCGTTGCAGCCTTCATAACACCTGTTATGGAAATTGTTGCAAGAAGAAATCCGGAAAACAGCGCCCCGCTGTCACCCATAAAGATTTTTGCAGGGTTAAAGTTGTATGTTAAAAATGCAAGCATTGAACCTGCAAGAATAAATCCAATAAGTGCGCTGATATGGTTGGGCGGTGTCATGGCAACCGCAATAATTGCAAGTGTAACAGCATTAACCGTAACAACAGAACCTGCAAGTCCGTCAACTCCGTCAATGAAATTAAATGCATTTGAAATCCCGACAATCCACAAAAGAGTTATCGGATAAGAAAATATTCCGATATTTCCGATAAATGGAACATTGTTTATCTGAATTCCAAGAAGATAAACAAGTGTTGCAATAGAAATCTGTAAAAATAATTTAAATTTTGCATCAAGATTATAAATATCATCGACAAGTCCCAGAAGAAACATTAAAGAACCGCCGAGCAAAATCCCTGACAAAAGATTTCCGGAAGGGTAATAACTCATAAACACAAGACACAAAAAAGTCAGCATCGTACTTGCCCAGATAGCAACTCCGCCTATTCTTGATATCGGTTTGGTATGAATTTTCCTTTCATTCGGGACATCAACAAGCCCCTCTTTTTTAGAAAAACTGATTACAAGAGGTACAAGACATACCCCTATAAGATATGCAATTACCGTTCCGATTATATGTGCATGTGTAAGTTTTATAAGCATTTGGATTAATCCTTTTTAATTAGAAATACAAAAAACAGGAAGCAATTACTTTCTGATATTGACTTATCTTCCTATCTTCTTATCCTCCTATCCTCATGTAAATCGGATATTTTTTACATAATTTAAGAGAACGTTCTCTTAAATTATGCAAACCCAATTCATTATCTGACGAAAATATTGCAGATGCAATAATTTTTGCGACTTCCGTCATATCATCTTCTTTAAAGCCTCTTGTTGTAACAGCAGGAACACCTAATCTTATACCGCTTGTAACAAAGGGACTCTGCGGATCATCCGGCACTGTGTTTTTGTTTGCGGTAATTCCGACACGTTCAAGAACATTGGCCATATCTTTTCCTGTCTTGCCTGTTTTTCTTAAATCAAGCGTCATCAAATGATTTTCGGTCATTCCGCCAACAATATCCATGCCCTCATCCATCAAGCCCTGTGCTAAAGCTTTTGCGTTTTTCAAAATCTGTTCCGCATAAGCTTTAAATTCAGGTTTTGAAGCTTCAAGAAGTGCAACAGCTTTCCCTGCAATAATATGTTCAAGAGGTCCGCCTTGCATTCCCGGGAAAACAGCCTTGTCAATAATCTGCGCGAATTCTTCATCGCACATAGTAATCCCGCCTCTTGGGCCTCTTAAAGATTTATGCGTTGTTGTTGTTACAAACTGTGCATAACCTGCAGGCGATGGGTGCAGACCGGCTGCCACAAGCCCTGCAATATGTGCGATATCTGCCAGCAAATATGCTCCAACTTCATCTGCAATTTCTCTAAACTTTTTAAAATCAATAATTTTAGAATAATTGCTTGCCCCGCAGATTATAAGTTTTGGCTTATGTTCAAGCGCCATTTTGCGGACATTTTCGTAATCAATATTTCCATACTCATCAACACCGTAGCTTTTTACATCAAAATACAATCCTGAAAAGTTAACGGGTGAACCGTGAGAAAGGTGTCCGCCGTTTGACAAATCCATACCGAGAACTTTGTCACCCGGTTTTAAAACAGCCATAAATACAGCCATATTTGCCTGTGCTCCGCTGTGGGGCTGAACATTTGCATGATCCATGTGAAAAAGCTCGCATGCTCTTTTTTGCGCAATTTCTTCTATAACATCAACATGGTCGCACCCGTTATAAAAACGTTTATGCGGTTTGCCTTCTGCGTATTTATTTGTCAGAACACTGCCACATGCTTCCATTACAGCTTCCGATGTTATATTTTCACTTGCTATAAGTTCTATTGTATTTTGCTGACGTTCAAATTCTTTTTCTATCTGCTCTGCTACAACAGGATCAACTTTTTTAATATGTTCTATATTCATGCTCACCTCACACATTTCCCTGTATCTCCAGAGTAATTATAGGTGAAAATAAAAAATCTTACAACCTGTTAAGCATATCTTTTACATAGTTGAAATATTCGTTGTTATTGTAATTTTCAAGAGTTTTTTGCAAATCTTCTTTTGTTACAAAACCCATGCGATAAGCTACTTCTTCAAGGCAGGCAATTTTTATGCCCTGATTTTCTTCAACAGTTCTTACAAACTGGCCTGCCTGCAAAAGCGATTGATGGGTTCCTGTATCAAGCCATGCGAAACCGCGTCCGAGAAGTTCAACATTTAACTGATTTTTCCTGAGATAAATATTGTTCAAATCAGTAATTTCAAATTCTCCACGGGCAGAAGGTTTTAAACTTTTTGCATACTCAACGACTTTGTTGTCGTAAAAATACAACCCTGTAACCGCATAATTAGATTTCGGATTTTTCGGTTTTTCTTCGATAGAAAGCACCTTACCGTCACCATCAAATTCAACTACCCCAAATCTTTGCGGATCTTTTACAGGATATCCGAAAACTGTTGCTCCGCCATTATTTTCAATATTTTTTACGACATTTTTCAATTTCCCGGAAAATCCGCCGCCGTAAAAGATATTATCACCGAGAATTAAACAAGCACAGTCATTTCCGATAAATTCCTTTCCCAGAATAAAAGCCTGTGCAAGCCCGTCAGGCGACGGCTGTTCTTTATAGGAAAATTTTACTCCGAATTGACTGCCGTCGCCGAGAAGTCTTTTAAAATTGGGCAAATCAACAGGAGTTGAAATAATAAGAATATCTCTGATTCCCGCAAGCATCAAAACCGAAATCGGGTGGTAAATCATGGGTTTGTCATAAATCGGCAAAAGCTGTTTTGAAACCGCAATAGTGCTCGGGTGCAATCTTGTTCCTGAACCGCCTGCTAATACTATACCTTTCATATACTCTCCTTTTTTAATAAAATTTTAAATTAGTGTATATACATCATCTTCCAGCAATGATTTCTGGAATTCTCCGCATTCGTCAATCATATCTGTGAGGAGTGAATATTTTGGCGAATGCAGTACTTTTGAAATTTCCGCATTTGGATTGTAATCAATTACAAAATAATCTTTTGTACGTTCTTTTATTTTAATTAATCCTATATCATCAAATATTGAGAATAATAACTCAAATACCTGATAGGATTTGCCGAGAAAACTTGCACAGCGGCGGAGTTCAACTTTCCCGCCGTTATTGTGGCAGGCAAACTTAAGCATTCCGCAGACGGTTTTCAAAAATTCTTCTTCATCCATATCTTTCAAATCATAGTTCATAAAATGAATGGAAAGCGGGGTTGTCTGATTGAGTATTCTGTCAAATGTCTCTCTGTCAGCCGGATAATCAAAGAACATCAAAGAATCACAAGGCCTGAGGCTGTCGCGTGTAATTGTTCTTGCAAACAGTGCTTCAAAAGGTTTGAGTTTATCAAGAACAGGTTTGCTTTCTGCAAAAATAAGTATATTTTGTCTGGAGTTTTTAACATAATCATTTACCTGCGGCAAAATATCTGTTTTTTTGCGGTGATCATAGAGTTTTTGTTTTGGGAGATTTTCTTCCTCTTTCAAATATTCCGAGTGAATATCATCAATAATCAGCTGAACGCTTGTAACGCCGTTATATTCATTTTTCTGCGGATGAAATGCTAAATCAAGCGTGTCGCCTTTTACAAGTGAAATATCACCGTCTTTCCAGCGTATACAGTTAAATTCCGAAGTTCCTGCCTGACAGGTTAAACGCAGGTGATTTTTATTTTCACCCATTAATCGTTTTTCTTTAATTTTAAGATTTTTTATTGCAAAAACAGGGCTCGGGTTATTTTGTCCGAAAGGTTCAAGCTGCGAAATCTGCTCAACAAGATCTACCGTAATATCATCGGGCATAAGTTCTAAATCAATATTGATAAATGGTTTTAAATCTTTTCCCTGCGACATTTCTTTAACGGTTTTGCAAAGAGCTGATTTAACTTCTTCAAATGACGCTTTCTCTTCACTGAACGAAAGGCCTGCCGCCATTTCGTGTCCGCCAAAGCCGTCAAAGAGTTCTGAATTCATTGATATTGTGTCATATAGGTTAATCCCCTTAACGCTTCTGGCAGAACATCTGAATTGTTTTGTTTCATCAGAGTAAGTCATTAAAAATGTCGGTTTATAGTATTTTTCAACAAGCATTGAGGCAACAATGCCGATAATTCCTATGTGCCATTCTTTATTAAAAAGAACAATTGCAGGATTTCTGTTTCCTTCTTTTTTCACCATTTCGTCGGCTTCGGCAAAAATATTCTGGCATAATTCCTGACGTACTTTATTAAACTCGTTGAGAGACTGAACAGCCATCTCAATTTCCTGTTTGTTGTCAGAAATCAGAACTTTCAAGGCTGCATCGACAGTATCAAGACGGCCGGATGCATTTATGCGGGGAGCTATCCCAAATGCAATTTGTTCCGATGTAATCTGGCCTTTGTATCCGGCACTTTCAAGAAGCCTTGAAAGCCCGTAATGTTTTCCGTTAGAGATAAGTTCAAGACCTTTTGTTACATAATATCTGTTTTCTCCAATGAGCGGAACTAAATCTGCAACGGTTCCGACAGCAGCATAGGGTAGAATTTCTGATATAAATTCAAGTTTGTTATATTTTTCAAGCAGACCTTGAGCAACCTTAAAAGCAACCCCGACACCTGCTAAAGATGTAAGGCTTTCGATTTGTTTTGCCGTCAAATTTTCGTCGAGTGAATCCGGTGCTTTAGGGTTAATAATTCCGTAGGCTTTTGGCAGAATTTCGGGTGCTTCGTGGTGATCCGTTATAATAACATCAATTTTAAAACTGTTTAAAAAGTTGACCGCATCAACATCAGATATGCCGCAGTCGCAGGAAATTATTACCTTTGGCTTGACCTGTGTCATTACTTTAACTAACGCTTTTGTATCAAATCCGTGGCCTTCTTTTTCTCTGTCAGGGATAAAATAATTTACGTCAGCGCCAAGATATTTAAAAGTTCTGTAAAGCAGAGAAGTTGATGTAACACCGTCAGCGTCAAAATCTCCGTGGATAACAATTTTTTCTCCGTTATCAATTGCACTTGTCAGTCTTTCAACACATTTTTCCATATCAGTGAAGGCTTTCGGGTGAGTTAATTTCATTTCAAGCGGGTGAAGAAATTCGTAAATATCTTCATCTGATTTTATTCCTCTCGAGTGCAAAAGCCTTTTAACTAAAGATTTTTCCTGCCCGTCGTATTTGTTAAATATCCACTCTTTCATTGTCATAATAAAATCATAACATAAAGTTTTCGGGGTAAAAAGAGAAGTTTCACTTTTCACATTAAGAAATGTAAAAATAAATTTAAAAAGCCCGAAACCCTTGTTATACTATCTCATAGGATAGGATGTTGTGTGCACATGGCAATTTTTTAAATTTTAATGTTTTTATAAAAAAAAGAAAGGTTAGATAAATGAACGTAGCTCCTATTGGTGAAAAAACAATTAAACCTGATTTTCAGGCAAAGAAAGAGAAAGAACAAGATTTTGCTGCTACTGCTGAAAAGCAGGAAGAAACTTATACAAAAGGCAAAGTAAACGGAATGCTTCTTGCGACTGCTCTGTCAGCGGCAGTTCTTGGCGGTGCAGTAATGCACGGAAACAGCAAATGGACAATTAGTAATTTAAAAGGTAAAGTTACGGAGCTTACAAATAACAACGAAACCATAAAAAATACTTTGACAAAAGCTGAAGAGAAAGTTAAAAATCTGAGTAAAGATAATGAAACTCTTTCAGGTATAAATAAGAGATTACAGGAAGAAGCACAAAAAGCGAAAGATAAATTAACAGATATTTTTGAAGGTGATATTGCCCCCAAAGATATGCGTGATAAGATTTTTAACGAATTGAAAGACAAAATAGAAAAAGGCGACTATGGCTATGATATTGCACAACCGCCTGTAACAGGTAAAGGCGGGGCGAAAATTTATGATGATGCAATTCCATTGCCATCTGCTGTCGGAACTTCAAATCGTGCTGGTATAAGAGAATTACAAATCCCTGAAATTTCACCTGACGGAAGATTTACTTATGAATTGCCGATGTCTGATGAAGTAAAAATTACTCATATGAAATCTGTTGATTTTAAACCTGTAAAATCGCAGCCGACAAATATTTCCGAAAGTTATGCGGATTCTGTTCAATGGGATAACGATAAAATTGCACGTGATCTTTTACAGAATTTTTATGACGGTCACGGCCAAACACTTGACGGTGTAAGATTACATTTCGAACCGGCAGGAGCAGGAAAATACAAGGTTAGAATTGAAGGAAAATCAACTTATACTCCGGATAAAGCGGTTTATATAGGCGAATCCACAAAACGAAATGACGCAAAAGCAGCCGGAAATTACGGTGAAGGTTTGAAAATGGCTACACTTAAACTTTTAAAAGACGGCGGTGCACAGGATGTAAAAATTGCATCGGATAACTGGAAGGTTGCATACAGCCTTGATAAAGGAAATCTTTCGAATAAGCGCGTTTTATCATATTCTCTTGATAAAACCGATAAATATAACGGAAATTATATTGAATTTGAAACTTCTGATAAGGAATTGCTCACATCACTAAGAAGTTCATTAAACCGCTTTTACAGTTCAGGTAATACTCATTTTAAATGTCCTGATTTTGAAAATGAAATAATTGGTATAA
>CALURE010000051.1 GCA_944323095.1 Candidatus Gastranaerophilales bacterium | reverse complement strand
GTATTCATCAGGAGGAGGCGAATATTTTGGAACACTCATCAACATATAATAAACTGTGTCATTTAAGCCTTTATTAGAAGATTCTTTTGAAAATTTTCTGTTTATAAGTTTGCCTGTTTTGTCAACTGAAAATTGAATAGAGCATTCACCTGAGCCTTGAATACTTCCTACAGCAAATTTTGAAAATAATGCAGCACGCAAATTATTTTTGTATCTCAGCATCACGGGACTGTTTGGATTATAAACAGGTTTTGGCGGAGTTAAAAGCTCTGGATTAACAGGCATATCTTTTTTTATATTATTTTTTTTTTGAACCTGCTCAGTTTTTTGAGGTGCAGATGATTTTGTTACAGAAGTTTTTGAAACAGGTTGAGATATTTTTACGGGAGAATTATTAACCGCTGTTTTAGGTTTATTAATCTGGCTGACTGAATCCGTAAACTTCCTGACATAATCAACAGGGGTCATTGGTTCTTCAACAGGTTCAGGCTGTGGCTGATATAACGGAGTATCATCCCAGATTTGATCAATATTCGGAATATTTTTCGTTACAGCCGGTTTCTTCTTAACAGGAGCTGCAGACTTTTCCGGCTTTGAAGGTTCTTCTCCGGCAGGTATCATCCATACAAGGATGGACAAAATTATACAAAAAACCAAAAATACCCGTGATATAATTTCTGATTTTTGTTCAATGGTCAACGGCTGATGCATCTTTTTTTCATCTACCGGCTTGATATCCTCTATATAATCAAAAGTATTGTTGCCGCAGTCACAATATTCAACTTTTTGTTTATATTCAGCATGACATTCTCTACATCTATACATAACAATTTTATCCTATCACAAACGCAGTCAATTTATAAAGTCCGAATATTATTAATGCATCAATAAGCATTATTAAAATTATAGCTGTCTGCCTTATTATTTCACATTCTTTATATGCTTTTGCAAACTTAAAAACAAAAGGAAGCTCTGTCAATATAAATAGTACAATAAAGACAATTTTTAACAATTATTTTGTACTCCTTTTAAATATTATATTTTCAAGTATTATTGTTTTATGCATCTTCGGTCTTATATTCGCTGTTAATATAGTAATAACACCAAGTAATAAAATAATAATTATTGAAATTATTGCAATTTTTTTTGCATTCATATCAATATACCACCCTTTCAAAATCAGAAAAATCAGCAGGAGTTGAATACCTTTCCTGAGTTCCTATAAGAAAAATACCTGTAACTACAGTTGAAGTTCTCTGTGTACCTTTCGGGAAATTTAATATCGGTTTTTTTTGCAAATTAGAAATTGCAGGCTTAACCTTGTCTCTTGCAATATTCATATAATCTGGATTAGAGCATTCAACTTTTATATTTGCGATATTCCCGTATTTATCAACAATAAATGTAAATAAAAACATTGTTCCAAGCGGAGCGTAATCAATTTGAGAATCTTTCATTATACGATTTTGAATATTGCTCCTCCACTTGTTCCAGGCTATAATCTCTTCCTGCTGTGTCATATAAGGATTGTGGAATTGAGTTTCCGCTTCTTTTACAGGTTCTGTTTTTTTCTCCTGCACTGCAGGTTTTGGAATTTCAACAGGTTCAGGTTCAAGCTGTTCCTGTTCTTTCTCTATCATTTTTTGCAAAATCTCTAATTGAGAGCTTGTCTGAGGTTGCTCAGGAATATTAACTTCTTTTTGTATATTTTTTATTTTAGTATTTTCCGGCTCAATATATTTTGTCTGAGTCTGAGATGCCGGCTGATGTGTGACTATTTCTGTCACTTTTTTTTTCGGGTTCGGCAGGACGGCTGACCGGTATATTTTTTGTTACAAGAGTATCACTAATCCTTGTCAGCTTAAAATTTTCATTTTCTATAACCATGGGCTGATGCATGTCAGGATGAATTTTAAGTGTGACAATTGTAACTACAATAAATAAAATAACAGTTAATATTTTCAATAAATCCATAGCTAATCTTTATCAACTTTTGCAAGTAACTCATCACAGGCATAAATATCAAATTTGGTCTGGCTGAGCATCATTGTTTCCGCAATCAAAAGAGCAGTAGGGACAAGTGCAGCAACCAAACTTAAAAATATCCCCTGCATATCACCGCCAATTTCTGTCATAAAATAGGAAACGTTCATCGCAAATTCAATAAATATAATTGCACATGCAATTGCAAGAGAACGATTTTTTTCAGAATTCAGCCTTCTCACACCTTCAAGCCCGTAGATAGTGACCCCGTGATGCTGATAGTCAGAAAAACCGTCCTGCTTGATAACCTGTGAACCCTGAACTTTTTTCGTACAGAAAAATGCATTTACAAAAGAGAAAAACGCAAAGATAATTAAAAATGTTGCAAGGGTTAAAAATACAGGGCTAATTCTCAAACCTGAAATTCTGACCCATCCGGCAGCGTCAGGGAAACACATTGCAAGAGTATTAGAAACACCATATGCAAGAAAAGGCGCGGTCAGCATTCCCACAACCGTTTCGCCAAGGGATTTCAACTGGAGATTAAACATTTTATCTTTTATATACTGAAGTTTTGAGTTGCTCAAACTGTTAATATATCTTTCTATCCACTGTCTGTAAGATTTTATTACGCTTTCAAAATCTTCTCTGTATTCATATTTATCCAGCATAATTGCCCATTCGGTTCCGTTGCACTTAAAATACCCGCAGCTTATTGCAAGAACCGCCATTATGCCGGCAAAAAAGAATGAGATAAATACAGCAAATGTCATAAAATCATTCAAATTCATATAATAAACAAGGTTTACGGCATATATTCCAAGCACAAAGATTAATGAAAATATAAGCATGAAACTCTGGGCGAGTTTTGCAGACTTTGACATTTCTTTTTGAATATTACTTTGAAGATACAAATATATACCCTGTTTTAAAAGCAGGCATATACCGTAAATCAAAATTGAATAAATACCCCAGACCTTAATATTTGTGGGAAGATGAAGAAAGTTTGCGGATTCTTTAATTTCAAGCCCCATAAGATAATTTGAAACTCCGAATGCGCAGACCATTGAGCTTAAAAACATTGCAATATGCAAAAATATACTTGTTTTTGCGTTATTTGAAAGTTTCTGCTTAAAATCATTTATATGAAATGCGACCTGTTTAATTATAGCAACACGCGCATTTTCAAGATCCTCTTTTTGTTTTTCAAGTTTTACTTTGGTAACGGCATTGACATCTTTTCCGTAAAGTCCTTTAATATCTTCCTCGGTTAAATCTTCTTTGCCGATTGAGGTAACTGTTTTGGTTTGTGAAACGGGAGCTTCGGCAGTCACTTTTACACTCAAAAACTCGGTGCTGTCGGCAAACATAAGCTTGCAGACATTTCCAACCTCTACTCTTTTTATGGGCTGTCCTTTAAAGAGGACTTTATCACTTTTAAAAGTATTTATTACAACGCATTTATTTTCATAAGGTTTGTATTCAAGAGTCAATAAGACATCGTAACCGGTATTTAATATTACATCGCAATTCGGATTTGAACCGGCATTTATCACGTCTTTATTAAATACTTTTTCACCATGTGAAGTTGTTATAATTACAGCCATTTTTTACCTCATATTGTCATTTGTGTCAATTTTTTTATTTGTATTTTTATCTTCCTAATGCATTGAGAAATCTTCTGATTGATTTATCAACATTTTGTTCGGGGGAAACAATTAAATGCTTTTCTCCCAGAACAGGTGTCAATGTTTCCTTTACCAGATCCAATTTTTCGGGATGTGCATCAAGAAACATCATTGAAATATCCGGAGCATATTTTTTCACGTTTTGAACATTTTCAGGCAGAGTTTCCCAGTTTATCTGTTTTTCTATTGCTCCCTCGTTTTCCAGATCGCCGATTACAACAACTGCGGGAACATACCCGTTCTTTTTCATTGTAAGCGCATGAGAAAATGCTTTTTTTAATCCGAGACCGTATGCCGTGCCGTAATCTTTTTCATCGTATTTTGTAAAAGCATCCATAGATTTCGTAATAGTGCTGCCGTTCATCGGACCGCCTTCATAAATCAAATATGCATCCTCTGACACTCTCAAAATTTTAACCTGATCTTCAGGATCGAGAAGATTGCAGATTTGTCT
The DNA here is from genome assembly GCA_944323095.1 of Candidatus Gastranaerophilales bacterium. GTDB lineage: Bacteria > Cyanobacteriota > Vampirovibrionia > Gastranaerophilales > Gastranaerophilaceae > Stercorousia. The sequence goes on along the minus strand of CALURE010000051.1, from coordinate 5,586 downwards.
TAATATTTTTTTCTGCTCAGGCAGTCTTTTCTGATTGGAAGCTGATGAATCAACCAGAAAAATCACTGCTGCAGGATGAAAGTCATCAACCTTAATCCGGCTGACACCTGCCCAGATAAACTTTAAAGCGACCGATAAAATAAGTATTAATAATCCAACTGTAACCAATCTTTTGTTTAATTTCATTATTCCTGCCCGATATAAAACTTTTAGCTAAGAATAATATAGCATATATTTTGTTATTCTGCAAATAGTATCGGTAAAATAATTATTTAATATTTAACCGTTTTTTTATTTTTTGAGGTATCAGTTTTTTTATCGTGCACTTGATTTTGTATAAAATAATGAAAACAGGCACAGGCAATCTTTTAATGGCAAGCAGCCTGTAGTATAAATATTTTTTATAAACAGAGTCTTTTTTGTACAAAGGTACATTATTTTTTATAAATTTTAAAAACTTTCTTCGATTTTTTCCTTTTGAAAAATTAAGAATATACATAACGGAACTCAAATAAGCATTGTATAAACTTATTTCAAATAAGCTGTTATTATTTATCAGCTGCTTTAATTTTTTAAAACTGTCAAAAACAAAAGTATTTACGTATTTATCCCGATTTATAGTTGTAGAGTTTTCATTTAAAAAATTGTATCTTAAAAGCGGAATATCAACAATTGCAATTTTTTCCGCAAAAAACAAAACACTTAAAGTAAAAAAGACATCATTACTATCAGGAGTATTTTCAAACTCCAATTTATGCTCCTTTACCAAGTCTGATTTTATAAGTTTATTCCATGCTGCATGATTTGAAAAGTTAAATATATACTGGGGAATATCTTTTTTATTAAACACTTCTTTTGCAGGAAGCATTTCAGAATATATTCCTGCTGCCTGCTGAAAAAATGTTCCATCGGGTAAAGTCACATCATATCTGCAAATTACAACATCTGCTCCTGTTTCACAATATCTGTCATACATCTTTTCAAGGAAATTCGGATAAAAGTAATCATCACTATCCAGAAATATTACCGTTTTGCTGTTTACAAACCCGAAACCGCGGTTGCGTGAGGCGCCTGCACCGCTGTTTTTCTGCGATATTATCGTGATACAGCCATCGTTTTGAAGCTGATACTCCTGTAAAATTCTCAATGAATTATCTGTAGAACCGTCGTTAATACATATAAGCTCAAAATCCTTGAAAGTTTGATTAATAAGACTTTTCAAGCATTCGCTTAAATAGTTTTCACTGTTATAAACAGGCATTACTATACTTATCTTAGTCATTTTTGCTCCTTTTTTCAGTCATAATTTTTTCAAGCTCAGGATAATGTTTTAAAATTGCATTTAACTGAAGATCATTCCCTCCGTTTTTGTTACTTTTATAAAGTGTTAATCCCGAAGTAATACCAAAATCTCTAGCAGGATTAACATAAATCAATTCAGTTATATTCTGAGGGATAATACAAATTTCTGTGTTATTTAATAAAGCCATTGCCCAGAGCCATAAATCATCACCTTCCGGCGCAAGCTCCATAAATAAATTTTCATTTAGAATATCTTGGAAAAACATATCTTTGCCGGGGTGTGGAATTAATACTCCAGCACCGGTTGTAAAAAGATAAATTTCATTATTCTCCTGAACGGTAACGGCCCTTTGCCATTTTTCATAAGGCAAAATTTTATTATTTTCGTCAAAACAAACTTTATGTGCTCTGTGACAGTGAATAGCCTCAGGATTTTTAAGATAAGAATTGTAAAGTAATTCCAGCCAGTTTGTTTTATAATACAAATCGTCATCGGCCAGCACTATAATATCATCAGGGTATTCCGTTATTGCCGGCATAATTTTCTTATACGATTTGATATTACGCTTGCGAAATTTGATGCTCAAACCGTATGGTTTTAATTCAATTAATTTTTGCGGTAACTCTTTTTCTTTATTAACAAATTCTTCCTCCGCCAGCCATAAAACTATCTCATCAGCCTTTATACTCTGGTTTAATAATGTTATGATTGTTTTATGAACCTCATTAATCCGATCTTTAAATGACGTTAAAGAAATTACAAGTCTGGGGACTCTTTTATTCAGTGTAAGTCCATATTCAGGGACTTTTTGATATTTTCTTGCACGGAGTTTTTGAAATATTAGATTTCTTAAAAGTATCACTTTGTTCTTTAAATATAATCCGCATTTTTTTAACAAACTAAATTGTACTATCAAATTTATACTTCCTTTTATTCTTTATTAAAGACATATTTTATTTAAATATACCATATTAGAAATAGTATTACAATATTAAAAATAGTTAAATCATCTATTTAGATGTCTTAGATACGGTTTATATATTTAAAAACTCTTATTATCCTATGATGTGTATATGAATATTAAAAAAGATTTCGGACTTAGATTAAAAGAACTCAGAAATAAAAGAGGGATTACGCAATATCAGCTTGCAGAACTTGCAGGAATCGACCCGAAGCATATGAGCCACATAGAAACGGGACGAAGTTTTCCTAAAGCAGATTTGATAGAAAAATTTGCCTCCGCTCTGTCAATAGACTATACAGAGCTTTTTAAAACCGAACATCTGCAAAGCAGAGAAGTTATTATTGATAAAATTCAAAATGTTTTACCAGGTCTGTCTGATGAAGATTTGCAGATAATTTTCAAGATTCTCTCTATTTACATAAATTGAAGATTCGATTTATTATCCATTTCAAATAAAAAGATTCCGAAACGAGTTCGGAATGACATAAAAATACAGACCGTCATGCTGAATTTATTTCAGCATCTCACTCGGGATAGTGTAAGATCCCGAAACGAGTTCGGGATGACTATATAATTTCTAAAATAAACTCCTCAGAAAATTCCGAGGAGTTTAAATGTTTTAATCAAAATTTGGTTTTGTTTTATTTAAGTTAAACATCTTTGCTTCTTTTAGAACTTTGGCCTTTGTCCCCTCTTTTGAGAACTTTTCAGGGGTTTTTGCAAATTTTTCAGCAAATGTCTTATCTACAACAGCATTTTTATTAAAGTGCGGTATATCCGCTTGTTTCATTTTTCCATAAAATGGTTTTGCTGTTTCTACTTCGCCTCTGAGAACTTGTCTTGTATCAACCATCATTCTATCCAAATTTCTTTGGAGGTTGTTTGTAGCTTTTGCGTATTCTTGCAATAGTCGCTGAGCATCAAGCTGCCTTGCTAATTCTATACCTTGCTGTTCACCAAATTCAATATGATGTCTTGTTGCCTGACCGGTTGAAAAATCAGCTGTAACTTTTCCGCCTTTACGGGACATTCCGACTGCTATATCTTTTCCGTCAGCGGCTTTCCCGGCATCTATAAATCCGTTTGCCTGCAAAGTTTTACCGCCGTCAGCAGATACATGGTATTTTACAACTGCCTGAGATGTACCCGGATTTGTTATTGACACTGCACCCTGATTGAGTACCTGCTTGCCGTCTCTCAATCTCATACCTGCGATTGCATAATTTGATTCTGCTTTATAGGCCACATCAAGTTTGGGATCTTTTAGTCCGTTTAAGGCTTTTTGAATAAGTTCACCTGTTTTTTTGTCTTTTTTCCCGAGAGCTTCCAACTGTGTGCGTCCCAGAGTGATTTTACCTGCAGCACCTTCTGTTTTAGGCAGTGCTTTTACAATTTTGCTCATAATTTTTCCGATTGACATAATAATTTTTCCCCTTTCGTTTGTCTTGTATATTTACTTTTTAAAAATTTTTATTAATTCCTTTAATGATTCCTCATTGCTGAAAATCGATTTTCCCTTACTCCTTTATAAAAACTTTTGAAAATTAAAAATTGCTAAATTTTATGAAATTAAAAGTATAAATTAGTAAAATATAGAATTTACAGTGCATTACAGATTTACAAAACTTAATGTAAAATACTTTTAGATGCTGAATTTTGTATTTTAAGAAGTAATAACAGTAATGGGTGTAAAACAGGAATTCGGGAAAAAAATAAAAAGAATGCGCATAAACCGCGGGCTGACACAGGAGGAGCTTGCAGAAGCTGTTGACCTGTCACAGCGTGCGATGAGCGGAATTGAAACGGGGGAAAATTTTGTGTCGGCTGAAACTATTGATAAACTGGTTAAAGCACTTGATACAACGCTTGAAGAACTGTTTTCAACCGATCATTTAAAAGTAGATACCGAACTCCGTCAGGAAATAGATGAAAAACTGGATTACCTGAACAATGACAGCGAAAAACTTATTATAGTCTATAATGTAATAAAGAGTCTTTTGAAAGAGTAAATTGTTATTAAAAGTGAATGGGTTAATAAATGAATAAGTTCTTTACAAAATAGATATTTTTGAAATTTTTACAATAACCATTTTATGAAATATTAATAAGATCGCGCAACAAGTGCGCGATGACATATATTTGGAGCAATTAAACTATTGTGTCATCGTTGATTTATTCCTATTATCCGGCAGTAATACGATGCATTAAATTATTCTGTCATCGAGTGTTTATACCTATTGTCCGATAGTAATACAATGAAATTAAATCATTCTCGCATCAAGTGTTTATACCTATTGTCCGATAGGAGTGTGATGCATTAAATTATTCTGGTATCGTGGATTTATACCTATTATACAGAAGGAGTACAACAATATTAAACTATTGTGTCATCGCGAATTTATACCTATTATACAGAAAGAGCGCAATAATATTAAACTATTCTGTCATCGCGCACTTGTTGCGCGATCTTTATATGGGCAAAATATTATTATTAAAAAATAAGTTCTGTCGAAGTGGATTAACGCTATCAATAAGATTCCATTTCCATTCTCGTTTCCATTTTTTAATTGTTTTTTCCCTTTTTATCGCGGCCTCAATATCACTATGGATTTCATAATACATTAATTTATGAATATGATACCTTTTTGTAAACCCATCAACCAGTTCATGTGAATGTTCATATATTCGTTTTATTAAATCTGAGGTTACTCCGGTATAAAAAACTGTATGATTTTTATTTGATAATATATAAACATAATATTGACATTGCTTCATACATTAATTTTAGCTTATATATAAAAATGTGCAAGTAAAAAGATCGCGCAACAGGTGCGCGATGACACATATTTTGACCAGCGTGTTATTTATACCTATTATCCGGCAGGTGCGCGATGACATATATTTTGATTATCGCGTTATTTATACCTATTATCCGGCAGGACTGCGATGACATTAAATTATTCTGTCATCGTGGATTTATTCCTATTATCAGGCAAGAGTGCGATGACATAAGATATTTAATTTATATGTCTAAATTATCTAAAGAATAAATTTTTATATCTTATTATTTATTTTATCTATAAAATGTGTATTGAGATATAAAATTATACTCAACTTATTTTCTTTATTCCGCTATATTCATATAAGGTGAAACAGTCAAAGGTTCTGAAAGTTTCAGCTCAATTGTAGTGCCGTCAGGAATTTGAATATCCTCTCCCCGCTGCATAGCACCGCGCAAACCTCCGCCTAAAGCGCCGATGCCGCCGTAGATTGCCATATTCCTTCCCCAGTCATCTCCGCCTCCGAGTGCAGTAAAAGC
>CALURE010000050.1 GCA_944323095.1 Candidatus Gastranaerophilales bacterium | reverse complement strand
GGTAGGAGGGTAGGAGGATTGGAAGATAGGCTGTTTACAGAAAATAGCTTACCCTCATATCTTCTTATCTTCTTACCATCTAAATTCGCTTGACCTCCGGACTTTTTGACATCCGTTGGCTTTAATTGCCTGCCTTCTAATTTTTGTGTAATTAGATCCTGAAACAAGTTCAAAGCCTGCCCCGAATTTATTTCGGGGATGACAGAAAATTGTTCTGTCATCGCGCACCTGTTGCGCGATCTTTCTTTAACTAATTTTAAATTGGGCAATAAATGCGAAATGACATTAAAGTAAACAGCCTGACATCTTGACTTCTTGAACTCTTGACCTCTGACTAGCTCAGAAGCGCCCCCCCCCCGAAGTTTACATTTCTTAATAATCTTTTCATAAGACCTCCATTCTTATTTAATTATAACACATATTTTCTTAAACTTCAATAAACTCAATAAACCATTGACATCCTCAAGTTTTAAATAGACAATTGACATATAGTTTTATGGGGGATAATTTATGACTAAAGAGACTTTTCTACACGAAAAACATGTGCAGCTTGGAGCTAAAATGGTTGATTTTGCAGGCTGGAGCATGCCTGTACAATATACATCAATAATAGATGAACACAAAACTGTCCGCGAAAAAGTCGGTTTATTTGATGTTTCGCATATGGGAGAAGTTTTTGTTTCCGGCAAAGATTCAATGGAATTTCTAAACAGAATTGTTCCTCAAAATATTTCAAAACTTAACTATGAAAAAGCTGTTTACTGCCAGCTGCCAAATTTAAACGGCGGGCTTATTGATGATTTAATTATTTACAAACTCGGGATACTTGAATATCTTATAATATGTAATGCGTCAAGAATTGATGAAGATTTAAACTGGATGGTCAGAAACAGCAAGGGATTTGATGTAAAAATAGACAATAGATCGCATGAATACTCACTTCTTGCCGTTCAGGGGCCGAAAGCTGATGAATTAATGAGAAAAATGGGACTTGTCGTGCAGCAGGAATCTTTTACAATTAAGCCGGCCACAATAGCAAATATCAAAGTTTTAGCCTCAAGAACAGGCTATACAGGGGAAGACGGATACGAAATACTTGTTGAAAACAAACACTCTGAATTCTTATGGGATAAAATCCTTGAGGAAGGCAAAGAGTTCGGGATAAAACCAATAGGTTTAGGTGCCCGCGATACATTAAGGCTTGAAGCTGCACTACATTTATACGGAAACGATCTGGATGAAAATACAACACCTGTAGAAGCGGGTCTCAGCTGGTCAATTCCCAAAGACAAGCAGGAAAATTATAACGGCAAAGAAGTTATTATGGAACAGATTAAAAACGGAACTGCAAAAAAACTCGTTGGCTTAAAAATGCTTGATAGAGCAATTGCAAGACATGAATATGAGGTTTATAAAAACGGAGAAAAAATAGGTTATATTACAAGCGGAGGCCCTTCGCCAATGTTAGGAGTAAATATTGCTCTTGCTTATGTTAAAAATGATAAAGAAATTTGCACAGGCTCAATTGTTCAGGTTATGATAAGAGAAAAACTTCATGATGCTGAAATTGTAAAAAGACCGTTTGTTGAAAAAAGAAACAAAATAAAATTATAATAGATACAAAAAGGAGAAATGAATGAGTATTACAGAAAAAATCTTATGTTCCAAATCTCACGAATTCTTGTTAGATAATGGAGATAATAGCTATACTGTTGGTTTAACAGATTACGCTGTAGAACAGCTCGGGGATATTGTATTTTTGGAATTACCGGAAGCTGGCACGGAATTTAAAAAAGGAGAAACATTTGCAACAGTAGAATCAGTTAAAGCAGCATCTGAAATCTACATGCCAGTCAGCGGAAAAATCACTGAAATTAATGAAGAAGCTGTTAATTCTCCGGAAATTCTTAATGAAGACAGCTATGAAAAAGGATGGCTTGTTAAAATTGAAGCAACAGGTGATATAGCAGCAGAACAAAATGACTTATTGGAATACGAAGATTATAAAGAAGAATTGGAATAATTTATGAAAAATTTTTTAGTACATAATGACGATGTTAAGCATAAAATGCTTGAAAGTATTAATATGTCAAGCATTGAAGATTTGTTTAAACAGATACCGCAAAGAGCAAGGATGGATAATCTTGAACTAGGGAATGCTTTAAGCGAAATGGAAGTTCAAAAACGGATTAAATCTCTTGCTAAAAAGAATAAAACGGATTATATAAGTTTTCTTGGCGGCGGCACTTATAACAAATTTATCCCTGCTTGTATTTCACAGGTCGCTAACAGATTTGAATTTCTGACGGCATATACACCATACCAGCCGGAAATTTCACAGGGTACGCTACAGGTTATGTACGAATTTCAGACAATGATATGCAGAATCACAGGTATGGATATATCAAATGCCACAATGTATGATGCTGCAAGCGCATGCGCGGAAGCGATATTAATGGCAGTCAGAATTTCTAAGAAAAATAAAGTGCTCGTTTCAAACAAACTTAACCCTGAATACATTGACGTAATTAAAACCTACTGTCATTCAAACGAAATTGAACTTAATTTATTTGAAAAACTGCCGGCCGAAACATCTGATTATGCCTGTGTACTTGTACAAAATCCGGATTTTTACGGAGAAATAACTGAGATTTCAAAACCGGATTGTCTGCTTGCGGTTTGTGTTGATATATCATCTTTAGGTATTTTAGAACCGCCTGCACAAGCTGATATTGTTGTTGGAGATATTCAGACACTTGGCATTCCGATGAACTTTGGCGGACCGCATGCCGGATTTATTGCCTGCAGAGAAAGATTTATGCGCCAGATCCCCGGCAGACTTGCCGGAAGAACTGTTGATGCTGACGGAAATCCTGCCTACTGTCTGACTATCCAGACAAGAGAGCAGCATATAAAACGCGAAAAAGCTACAAGCAACATATGTTCAAATCAGGCATTAATGGGACTTTGCGCAACTCTTTATTTAACAGTCACCGGTGAAAAAGGTTTCCGTCAGGCATCATATCTTTCTGCAAAAAGAGCGCATGATTTATCACATAAACTTGCAGAAAAAGGAATTAAAACTTTAAACAAACAATTTTATAATGAGTTTGTAATTGAAGTCGATGACTCTGACAAATTCCTTTCAAAACTTAAATCAAACGGTATTATAGGCGGTCTTAAAATAGATAAAAATAAGATACTTGTTGCCGCCACTGAAATGAATACAGAAGAAGAAATTCAGGATTATATTGAAGCGGTTTAGGCTTCTTTAAAATTATTATAAAAGACAATGAATGCTTTTTGCGGGGAGTTGAAACGCTTGATTGAACAGCCTTTCATAAAATACATGTGTTCATTGTTCTGCGCCATTAAATCTATTCTTTTTCTGGTTTTAGCCCAATTTGTAACAAATCGTGAAATATTATCATCAGGATTAACAAGTGTTATTTCTATTAAACCATTTGTTTGGGCGATATCAGGTCTTTTAACCATTTTTTCATCAATATAAACCGTTGTAAAATTGTGTTTTACTTCCGGCGGATTGTTGATTTTTGCTTCAAAAGACATATTAGATTCTAGTTCAGTTATTGTTACTTCCTGCATATTTCTATCCTTAAAATTTTTCTTTTATAATAATACTATAAAATAATAAATAATTAAATCCTTATTACATATGAAATATTTATGTAATAAAATGGAAGGGGATGGATAATATGAAAAAGGTTCTTTATTTTACAGCTTTAATACTTCTTCTTTCAGCCGTATTATTTTTTAAATATTTTACATGCGTAATATATGTTAATCCGCAGACTAACACAGATGTTCTAACATACATAATTCCTGTAATAAACAAGTTAAACAAAGATATAAAATATGCCGTAAATACTTTAAATACAGAAGGGTATAAAGTAAAACTTATTTATACAAACGCATACGGATCAGGATTTTTAAAGGGCAACAGTATCCCTAATGATCTTGATTATTCTGTAGGCATACATCTCGGGACATACGATTATGACGGAACAAACGAAGAAGAAATTTCAGACAGAATTTTTAAAGAAATAAATTCATTTTATTCCTCTCTATATTACAACCTGTCAGGAGATTTTTACAGCGCTTATTCAAAATTTGCGGCACTAAATCTGTCTCCGCTATATAAACAGCAACAATTTGCATCTTCCATAAAGAAAATTACGGAAGAAAAAGACTACGTTATTTACACAAAGAAACAGCTTGAATTTTCAAACCCGCCGAAATATATAACTTTTCCCTTCGCAATGAAGTCAAACGAACTTCTGATAGAAGATATGCCGCCTGTAACAGTTTATTCCAACGAAATTACATACAGCAAAAACGATAAAATTTATCCAAAAGAAATTTCAATTGTTCCGGATTATGTTTTTGTTTTAAAAGACATAAAGACAAATAAAAAATATAATATCGAAATAGTGGGAGAAAGTTTTAAAGGACAGCGGCTGCAGCTTTCCAGAAGGTTTTTTGTGCCGCAGATTTTCATAGGAATGCAGTCCGGTTATATAAAAACATTCCCCTTTCTACGTGATAAAGAAAAATATATTGAATACAGACTGTTTAATTTTGAAAGGCTTTTGACGGAAGTTTCAAATCTTACTCTGACCAATGACAGACCCGTTAAAAAAATGAAAAGAATTTTACAGATAGAAAATTTGATAGAACCTGCAATAAGCCCTGAAAAAAGTCAAAAAATAAAAACGATGATTAGTGAAAATCTTGCAAAACAAGAAGTTCAGGCGCTGAATGATTATTCAAATATTTACGGAAATATTTTGACAATAATGCAGACTCCGAAAATATTTTTTGATATGCAAAATGACGGACAAATTAAAAATTACCTGAATATTATGCTGGCACAGCTTGATTTACTGAGCAAAAGCAGTGAAATTGACAAAAACTCATTAAAATTCCTGAAAGAATATACGGAAAATAATTTTAATAAAATTACGGAAATAAAAGATCAAAAAGAGCTGGATGAATTTCTGATTTCAGCATTTTCCGATGCCGATAAGATTAGCAAAAATGTTCAAAACTGCTTTAAATCAGTTATAAAAAATCAGGAAGAAATGAATAATTTCATAAAAGAAATTGAAAAATTATATACAGATGCAGGCTTCCATAAAATTGACATGGGCTGGATTAAAGAAGGCACTCTCGGGATTGTAAAAGATGATTTCACAAAAAATCTTACAAAAGATGAATTAAAACAGCTTGCAAAAGAAAATAATCTTGCAGATGTAAATTATATCCTGATAAATCCTGTTGATATGAATAAAATTTACGTAAAACATACAGTCAGGGTACGCTTTAACTCATCAAAAACAGAAAACGATAACTGGCTCAAGCTTAAAACTAAACTCCTTGAAGATAAAAAGAATTTTAATTTAAAATACAAATTTTTGTGACTTATATCGCAGTTTACATCATGTCATTCCGAACTTGTTTCGGAATCTTATAATTGTAAGACGCTGAAACAAGTTCAGCGTGACTATTGCAGCTATTTTTAGTATAAACAGCGATATAAGTCACAAATTTTAATGCAAAATAAACTTCCTTGAGCTCCATGTTATGCCGTAGCTTATTATGATATAAAGGAATATTTTTATAATCTCAAATATACCTGTAACTTTTACGGTTAGAATATTCACCAGAATAAAACTTGCGAAACCAATTAAAATAAGTGAAAATAAAGTTTTTAAAACTTTTTTAAGGTCAATGTAATTAAGAGATTTAAAATTAACAAGTGTGTTTAAGGTAATTAACCCTACAACCGAGAAAAGCATGACAGCACCGGCAGCAATTAATCCGAAATGCGGGATTAATTTTATATTCAAATAAATTGATATTAATCCAATAAAAAGTGTTATGCACATTTCAATATAAGTTTTATTTTTCAAATGATATTTTACGTTAATAAGTTTCATAAACTCATGCAAAAATATGGAGATTATGAAAAACGGAAAAATTACCCCAGCCTGAGAATAATTTTCGGGTAAAAACAGATTTACAAGAACATCTGAATAATAACAAAGAGCGCTCAAAGCAGGTATAAACAACGCACAATAAAGCTGAATTGTGTTTGTGAAAAACGGCTTGATATCTTTATTTAATTCATATCTGTTTATTATCAGCGGAAATACCGCAAAAAGAAAAAGCGTTAAAAACGGTTTTATAATAGAATTTCCGAGCATCCATGACATTCCGGCGACCGCAGTCTGCAAAAACATATTATGATTTTGAAAAATAAATTTGTTTATATTCAAAACCGCCCAGATAGCAATATTAGTAGCAATTGTCGGCAATGAATACATTAAAACTTCTTTAACAATAGAATTATCAGGAAGAAAAGTAATTTTATAATTCAGCTCAATCTGTTTCATAATATACACGTCAATAATTACCATACCAGCACACATTGCAAGAAGCACAGATGTCAATTTGCCGGTAAAATTTATCAGTGTCAGAAACAAAAATAAAAGCGCAAATTGATAAAAAAGTATTGAAAAATTATAAAGCTTATGCCTGTTTAAAACCCTCAAAATCTGGTACAAAAACTGTCTTATTCCGCAAGGAATAAGCAGAAAAAGTGTTATATAAAAAACAGAAGGCGGCACGGAAAACATCGCACAGTATTTGTCCCGAAAAACAAACGCAGCAACAAGGATAATTAAATAAACCAATATTCCAATAAAAATAAGTGTTGATAAAAATTCATCAAGTTTATTTTTAATTTTAAATTTTTGATAAAATCTTAAAGCTGCCTTAGACACCCAGTCAAACGAGCAGGTACACACGAGGTTTAATGTTTCCACTGCGATCTGGTAAACGCTCATCTGCTTTGACGACATAATATGAGCGAAAAAAGGAATTATGATAAGGGAGTTGATTATAATTAACACTCTTGAAAGCAAATAATCCGCCAGCTTTTTCAGAATTAATATATAATTTTTCTCAGCTCCCTCAATCACAATTCACACCGCATTTCTAATAATCAATCTTAAAACCGTTTTGTTGGAGGTAAGTAAAACAACCAACACCATAGCCTGAATAAAAACCTTCTTTACACATTCTAATTCTTCCATCTATTGAACAATCAGAACTAGCGTTACAAAGACAATTTGGATTATTTGCATTACGACATTCCGGTGTTACCTCAGAGACAGACCCATCATAATAAACATTAAAATAGAATAAATCATACCCATCTCTGTTTGGACCTCTTTTTCCATTTAAATCAAAATAAATTTGTACTGGTGCATATGTATTACCCGCTGCAAGACAAATACTTACACCATCAGCGAGAATTTTACAAGCTTCCTCACCAAAGAAATACGAAAAAGGCCCCAAACGTCCGCTAGCATTAGCATTAGAACGTTTATATATCTCCCCAAAGCACTGCTCATATGTTTCGCACTTACTTACTACATTAAAATATTTGTCCAAAAATTCTCCGCCAAGTTTATATTTATTATCTCCATCTGGATCATACAACAAACTCGTCTCAGTTACTTTATTTACACCCTCGTCTGCCATTAATTTTGTTACTGCCTGTCCTGTTACGGATGCCACTTTTTTTACCCCCGCCTCAAATTGTGATTTCTGGTAATTCGCTATCAAAGATGGCATTGTCAATGCCGCAACCACTCCGATAATACCTAATGTAATTAATACCTCAGCTAATGTAAAACCAGCTGAAAATGCCCCCCCCCGACGTTTCAGGGTGTTTCAAAAAATTTTTCATACAATCGTTCCTTTCTTTTTTTACAGATAAACAAAAAAACTGGGCGATACGTGACTCGAACACGTGACCCCCACAACGTCAATGTGGTGCGCTACCAACTGTGCCAATCGCCCGTTTTCAAATTAATTATATCACAAAATATTAAAAATGCATAGCATCAACTTGCTTTAACATATTTTGAATATCTTTTATTAATTCAGCTTCTATAAATATCAATTCCTGCTTTGTATAATCGTCATGTTCATAACGGACTTTTGCTATTTTGGTCAAAACGATTTTATTAAATGAAAGATATTTTGAAGCAAATTCAATAATATCTACAGCCCTGTAAGGAACAGAATCATCATGCAGACGCAATACCGATCTGAATATCACAAGCAGAGTCTTTATTACATTATTCAAAAGACGTTTCATTTCACGGTCAGATCTAACATTCATTAAGAAATTATTCTTATATTTCAATAAAAGATTTTTCAATTCTGATTCACATTGAAGTCTCAAAAAATACTTATTAATTTGAATTGACGGAACAAGATCTTCACCGTATATAATTCTGTAATTCTGTTTTATATCAGCATATTCAATAGCGTAAACATCAAATGAAGAATACCATTCGTCTTTGTTCATAATAACAGGTATAGGATTTTTAGCCTTAACCCATTTTTTTACGGGTTTTGAAATTGCGTATAGATTTTCAGCATTCAAAGTATTTGTGACAATCATCAAATTAAGATTGTTTTTTGCATCTTCCACATTTGCCTGAGAGCCAAATGCCAGTACAGAAACAAGATTTTCACCCAGATTACTTTTTAAATCTTCAATAAATCTATCCAAATTCTTCATTTTTTTGTCCTCTTTTTATTTTTTTAGATTTTATAATAATAATTATACTTTATAAATTCCTTACCAACTGCCCGAGCATCCGCTGCCGCCGAAACCGCCGCCGCCGCCAAAGCCGCCGAAACTTCCGGAATCAAATCTTTTGCGGCGCGGAGAAAAGATTGCTAATATAAATGCCAGCGGATAAAGCCACCATGGATAACAATTATACCTGCCTCTATGATAACTACAAAACTCACCACGTTTGCATGTTGAACAAAAACTCTTATTTCTGCTGTCAGAATAATTAGACTTTACACTATCAGGAATAATACCCTGAATAGAAATTTTTACTCCTTCAGCCTGAGCAACCGTCTGAGCAAGCATATAAGTCCCACGTCTTATACCGGTTTCATAATCGTTTTGTTTATAATAAGGAAGAATATCACCATTCATTATATTTTCAAGCGTGCTGACAGGAATTTTATCCTCAAGCCCTAAACCCTGCTCTATACGCATTCTGCGCTCACTCAATGCTGTCAGATAAACCATTCCGTTGTTTTTGCCTACCGCACCGAGTTTATAAGAACGTCCGATATCAATCGCAACTTCCTCAACAGTTTTCCCGTCAAGCGATGGAAGCGTAACAACTACCAGATCAGCACCAGATTTTTTCTGCAAATCCCATAAAGTCATGTTCAAATCATTTTCAACCTCAGGGGACAACAGATTTGCCTCATCTGCAATAAATCCGTTAAACTTTAACGTAATAGCATCAGCCTTTGCACATAAAAAGACCAGCAAAATTAAAACATATAACCAACTTTTCTTTACCATACAAAATATTTTAGCAATATATAAAGATTATGTCAATAGTTAATAAAAACAACTAATATCGCAGTTTACACCGGATATTATCAAAAAACAGCCATAATGTCATTCCGAACTTGTTTCGGAATCTTATTATTGTAATATGCTGCCCGCATTATGGCATTTTGCACGAAATCATAGATTTCGGCAAAGTCAGTCAAACAAGTTCAGCATGATGGAAAAAATAAAAAAGGCGACACCCAGATTCGAACTGGGGGATAAGAGCTTTGCAGGCTCCTGCCTTACCACTTGGCCATGTCGCCTCAACCTGTTCTTCTATGATAAAAAAGA
>CALURE010000049.1 GCA_944323095.1 Candidatus Gastranaerophilales bacterium | reverse complement strand
AATATTTTCTGCTCATTGCGGAACATTCAATGTGCCAGCCGGGACGTCCTACACCCCACGGTGATTTGTATCCGAATTTTTCATCTTTTTTCCACAGTGCAAAATCAAGCGGATCTTCTTTATGTTCTCCAACCTCTATTCTTGCGCCGCTTTCCAGCTGATCAATCGGCTGTTTTGAAAGCGCACCGTACTGCGGGAATTTTTTTACCCTGAAATAAACATCTCCGTCCGCTTCATAGGCAAAGCCTTTATTGATTAAATCCTTTACCATTCCTATCATTTCGCCTAAAGTTTTTGTCGCAAACGGTTCAATATCAGGTTTTAAGGTATTGAGGGACTTCATTGAATTTTCAAACTGTTTGTACCAGTATTGTGAAACTTCTTCCGGAGTTTTTCCTTCTTTTTCCGCTTTTTTCAGGATTTTGTCGTCAACATCCGTTACGTTGCGGCAATATGTAACATCATATCCCTTAAACTTTAAATATCTATATAAAACATCCCAGGTTATGTAGCATCTTGCATGTCCCAGATGAGCAAAATCATAAACAGTCGGGCCGCAGACATACATCTTAACCTTGTTTCCGTCAATCGGAACAAACTCTTCAACCTTATTTGTATAAGAATTATGTAATTTCATATAAATATCCCTCTTTTTCAATAATTTTACTACAAAAATTTTTATTATGTTAACGAATGTAAATAAAAATAAATATTCAAGCAATTTTGTATTTCAAAAATATTTATTAAGTATATACGTAATAGTTCAAAACATGAGGAGAATTCTATGGTACAACCGGTAAATGGTGCAAACAACGGCAAAGCCCCTGAAGGCTACAACAAAGTTACATTATATGATGAAAAAACAAAGAAAACCGAAACTTATTTAGTTCCTGTCGGTAAAAAAATTAACGTAAACGGGAAGACTTATGATCCCGGGCAATTTAAAAATAATGAAATAACTTTTAAAGGAACCAACAAACCTGATACTAAGTTTAATTTGATGGGTCTGGCTCTTGAGCGGATGGATGTTAATGATGATGGTAAAATTGATATAAATGATACTGACCCAAATATGTCACAGAAAATTAATAAAGATTTGGAAAAACAGAAGTCAGAATACTATGTAAAATATAATGATATATATTCGGATGCAGGGATTTCAAAAGGCAGCGGCGGTGTTGTCTTTAGTAAAGGTGAATTCGGCGAAGAAAAATCCGATATATTTATTGAATAGTTTGTTTCCTATAAAACAGGCAGTGCATTCATTTTGAGTGCACTGTTTTTGTTTATTTGAATAAGTCAAATATTTTGTGTACTGGTTTTATCAAATCTTCAACAGGACATTCTTCATCAAGTTCAAGTGTGATGACGGGGATTTGTCTTTCAATACCGGCATAGGTTCCGAAACTTCCCGGTGTGGGATAGCCGATACTTGATTCAACAGGATAATTTATAATTTTTGAAATCTTATCTGCGATTTCTTTTGCCGGACCGTCGTAGTTTACAACTTTGTACGGCGCATGCAGTGTCAGTATTATTTCAGGCCTAAATTCATTAATAGTATCAATTAGAAACTGTGTTTCTATTTCGCTTCCTGCGCTTTTGCCGCCGTAATAACCGGAATTTTCATCATCACAGGTAGCATTATCTCCGAGATTTTGTCCCCAGTTTTTTGTCGGGAAATTCCGGTTTAAATCAACACCATTTGCATTGGTTCTTTGACCGAGTTGCAAACCGTCAGGATTAAGACATGGGATGAACAAAAGCCCCCTCCTCGAAATCGAAGATTTCGGTCCTCCCTCAGGGGGAGGACATGAATTAAGTTTAAGCTTAATTTTATCTATAACACCTTCTATATTCTCTATGATTTCGTTATTCCAAAATCTGATAACTCTAAAACCGTTTTCATTAAAGAATAAATCTCTTGTTTTATCATAAATTTCAGTTTTTTCATTGCTATGCTGACCTCCGTCAACTTCAATAATCAACCTTTTGTCAAAGCATACAAAATCAACTATATATGAACCTATGGGCTGTTGCCGTCTGAATTTACAACCTAACTGCCTGTTTTTTAAATACTGCCATAAAATTATTTCTTGTTTTGTCGAGTTATTGCGCAGATTTTTGCTTAGTTGTCTTAGATGTGTATCATACTGTCTTATGTGATTTATAGTGTCCTCCCCTTGAGGGAGGACCGAAATCTTCGATTTCGAGGAGGGGAAAATATTTTGTTTTTTTAAATATTCTTCTATTAAAAATTTTCCCTGTGGCTCATCACCATGAAATACTCCTATAATAAGTGAATTGTGAAGCGGATTAGGTGAAGTGGAAATTAAGTTAATAATATTCCCCATTTTAGTTTTTTGAGATTTTAATATTTTATAATTTTCTTCACTTTTCACGTTTCACCTTTTATGCAAACAACGCTTCAATAAATTCGTCCGGATTAAACTCTTTCAAATCTTCCATTTTTTCCCCGACTCCGACGAGTTTTACAGGCAATTTTAATTCCTTAGCAACAGCAAGAATGATTGCGCCTTTGGCAGAGCCGTCGAGCTTTGTTAAGGCAACGCATGTAATATTAACTGCTTCCGTGAAAACTTTTGCCTGTTGAAGCCCGTTTTGTCCTGTGTTGGCATCAAGTACGAGTATGCATTCCCGCAAAGCTTCAGGAGCTTTTTTGTCAATCACTGATTTGATTTTTTTTAATTCTTCCATAAGGTTGAATTTGTTTTGAAGCCTTCCTGCTGTGTCAACGAGAATTACATCGTAATTTTCACCCTTTGCTTTTTCGATTGCTTCATAAACAACTGATGCCGGATCTGCCTTATCGCGTCTTACAATAGAGGCTTCTGCACGTTTTGACCAGATATCAAGCTGTTCTTCTGCTGCTGCGCGGAAGGTATCGCCGGCTGCTATCAAAACTTTTTTGCCTGCGTTTTTAAATTTATAGGCAAGTTTGCCGATAAGTGTGGTTTTGCCGGCACCGTTTACACCTGTTATAAAATAGATATTTAATTCATTTTCTTTGTAGTTTAAATTGTTGTCTCCTGCATCTTGCAGAACTTTTAAAAATTCATCTTTTAAGTATTTTTTAACCTCTGAGGGCTTAATTTTAGTCTGGTTTCTAAGTTTGTCCACAAGCTCAGATGCGTAGCCGACACCTAAATCAGCGCTTATCAGTGTATCTTCCATATCGTCAAGAACAAATTCGGAAAATTCTTCTTCATTTTCGACAGATTTAACGACATTTCCGACAAGTACTTTTGCGGTATTTGAGACAGTTTCTTTCAGGTTATTGAATTTATCTTTAAAAAATCCGAACATACAGGGATGATAACACAAAATTATTTAACTTTCATCCATTTGTGATGTATTTTTATTTGTCTTTTAAGTTCAAACAGTTTTTGTCTGGTATTTGTTCGTGTTTTGATGATGTCAGCCAGAATATATACAATATAAACTATTTCTCCCCAGTATGTATCGGGCAGTATAATATCTTCTTTTTCGTCAAATTCTTGACAATATTTATTTTGTAATTTTTGACTGATATTTCTGTTCATTGATAGATATATTCTATCAATGATTTATATATTTGTCAATCGTAAATAATATAAATTAAACTGTTTTGTATGTTGAATATAAAAGAGGAAATTAATATTTGTCTTTTAAAACGCGGGCTTTCAATGAGAAAACTTGCAAAAATCCTTCGTGATAAAGGTTATAATATTCCGCAGTCAAGCGGTTTATCTGATTCTATAAATAAAAAACGCGTGAGGTTTGAGACTGTTCAGGAAATTCTTGATTATCTCGGATTTGAACTTGTAGTACGCGAAAAGAGAAAATCTGAAAATTAGTAATAAAAACCGCTTTTAATTAAGCGGTTTTTATGCCGGTTTATAATTTTTTTATTCTAATTAATTCCGTAATCCACGATAACTTTAGCGAGAATTCCGTTGATGAATGAAGCGCTGTCATCGGTTGAATATTTTTTTGCAAGTTCAAGAGCTTCATCAACAACAACTTTCATCGGGGCATCTTTAATATAAAGAAGTTCAACAATTGCAATGCGCAAAATATCTTTGTCCATTTTTACAAGACGGCCTAAATCCCAGTTTTTAGCGTATTTTTGGATGGTATCATCAACTTCTTTGTGGTTTTTCTGGAAAAATTCCGCTATTTGAATTGCGTAATTTTTCACATCGTTTTGTGAATCAAGTGTTGTAAATTCAGCAATTTCAAGTGCAAGAACCGCTTTTTCTGCTATATCAATCATTTCATTAATTCTGCCTGTCATATCGGATGTCATCGGGATTGGAACGGGTATATTTGCGGCTCCTATGGGTCTTTTCAAATTTATTTCCGAATCAGCTTCATAATTTTCAATCTGATCTCTCATTGCAATCAGGGAGCCGAGTGCGGTTTTCATTTCATCTTCCGCACTGCTTGTTAAAATTCTGACTGATTTCAGGATTATATTTTGTAAATCTTCTCTTGAATAATTAGTTATTTTTTTATCGAATTGCGAAAATAATATAAATGCCAGTTCTCTTGCTGCTCTGCGCGCCTGCATGGGTTACCTCTTTTCAAATCTATGTTATACAAGCTAATGCTAACATGAAAAATTTTTATCTACAAGAGATTTTAAGTAATGAAAAGATTTTTTCCAATTCACAGGCAGAAATTTTCAACGATTCAGCTTCCTGAATTAACAGAGAACAGAGATTTTGCGAATCTGTTATTTTAAAATCTGTGTTTTCAAACAGTGTTTGATTTAAAACTTTCGCAAGAGTAAGAATTTTTTCCAGCTTGCAGCATAAAAACGAAAGATTTTCTTCTGCTTTTTCTAAATTTTCCTGCATTCTTAACCTTTCTGACAGTGATTATTATACCATCATATATAAATTAAAGCACTTAGCCGAAAGGTTAATTTATTTGCAGAGTTTAAGATTTTTATCAGGGAATTTGCCGGTTTTGAGTTTGTAAAGTCTGTCTTTAATAAAGCCGGCTTGTTCGCTCATCGGTTTTAACTTTAAAAATTTCCTGTAATATCTTCTGGCATCTGTAATTTTCCCAATTTTTTCAAAACATACACCGATGCCTGCATAAGCTTTGTAATAATCGGGATTAAGCATTATAACTTGATTTAATACCGTTGATGCTTCTTTATACTTTCCGAGTTTCATCAAAAGTGTTGATTTATGCTCGTATGCTTTCAGAAAACCTCTGGAGTTTTCAATAAGTTTGTTGTATATCATCATCGCAAGATCGTATTCTTCGCATAATTCATGGGAAATACCCAGCTGTAAAATTGCCTGCGGATTGTCTGGATTAATTTGTATCGCTCTAATAAAATTTTTAATCGCCCCGCAAGGGTTTCCTTCAAGCTGGTGGCAGATGCCGAGTTCAAAAAATATGTCAAAACAGTTCTCGTCAAGTTCCGAAGCAATATTAAGATATTTTATTGCTTTTGCATAATTATTAAGGTGCTTGCAGCAAATCCCGAGTCCGAGATAACTCTGCGCGTTATTTCTGTCTATTAAGATTGCATTAAGATAATTCGCCGCTGCTTCTTTATACATGTTTTCAAGACGGAGGGCATTTGCTTTTAAATATAATTCATTTCCGGCAGTATTATAAGATTGTGCGTTTGAACTCACTTTGAACCTTCTTTCATAATCCATAATAAAATTTTTTTTGTAATTGAAGAACAATCTTCTGATGTATAACTTTATCAATCATTGGATTTATTATCAGGGTTATGGTATAAAATTGTTATGAAAAAGTTCTTGATATGTGTTTTGTTTTTAATAATCGGAATTCCTGTTCCGGCGGAAGAAGTTTCTCTTGACAATGTTGAGGCTGCAAAAATAGAAATTCCGAAAAAAGATATTCAGGTAAAAAAATCACTTCTTATTAATGATGAACAGGTTCTGGAACAGCTTGTAAATCTGCAGAAAGAAAAAGATGTTGAAGATATTGAAAATCTCTGGAAGGGTACTGTGGAAAATAATCAGGTGATAGGTTTTGCATTGAAAAAACTTGCGACTCCGGAAAGCCAGAGAAGAATTCACTCATCTTTAATGGCAAAAACTCTTTCTGCAGTTGTCGCCGGAGCATCTCTTGCACCTTCTTTAATCGGAGCTGATTATATGGTGCAGTCATCGGCTTTTGCAGCAGGTCGGCTTGCGCAAAATTTGATTAACCGCAAAAATATGCCGGCAGAAATTCCGTTGACAGATACGGAGTTGATAGAACTTGCAGGGCTTGTGGAAAATCTGCAGGATAAGATTATCACTGCATATTACAATTATAAAAGCGCACTTTCGCAGTTAAAAGAAACAAGACAAAAACTGCTTCTTTATAATAAAAATTACGCAAAGGCACTGGATGAAGAAGATTTGCTCGAAATTTCAATTTCATCATCGCTTTATGACAACATGCGGGTGGAAGAATTTTATTATATGGAAAATGCAAAAAAATACCATCTTGAACTTCAGCGTCTCGCCGGAAAAAAAGTTGTTGATAAATTGAATTTATATCAGTTTAATTACAATTCAGCACTTGTCGGAGAAAAGGCGGTGAACAGATGAAAAAATTTATAATTACTGCAATAGTGCTTAATTTATGTTTACCGTCTTTTGCAATTACTTATGAAAATATAAAATCCCCAAAACCGCCGGCATACAGAACAGGACTTTCCGAAGATCCGGAAAAAGAGTACACAGAGGCGAAAGCAAAAGAGGATAAAGTTCATCAGGAATACGTAAAAAAAGATGCCCGGCAGTTTGATTCTACAGATTTGACATATGCGGATTTGAGTATTAAACAAATTTCAAGAGAAGTTGCGGCAGATCTTGAACTCGATCAGGAAGATATGGTTGGAGATTTGTCTGTATTGTGGCAGGGTGCTGCTTCGCAGAGTGATACTATAAATTTTGCCCTTTATAAACTTGCAAATCCTGATGAGGACAAGCCAGATGAAAAATCCGTAAAGAAAGTGCTTACAACTATTGCAAGCATGTCTACACTTGTAGGTGCAAGCATGGGGAACCCGCTTCTTGCCACAAGTTCGATTATAGGCGGAAATGTTCTCGGGATAATGTCTCAGGATACAAAGGCTTTGAACTATAAATATACAAAAGTTACCGATGCGGATATGATTATTCTTGTGCGTAAAATCGAAGATTTACAGCAAAAGACAGTGGACTTGTATTACAATTATATGACCGCGCGTAAAAAATTGAAGATGATTGAAAAAATCTCGGAAGAAAGAAAGAAAAATTATGAACTTTCGCAGGATATGCCGCGGGAAGTTATACTTATAACGGACGCATATTACAGAACTGCTCTTGATAATCTTATGAAAGCAAAATCTGATTATTATGCAAAACGCGCCGCTCTTGAACAATTTGTGGGCAATGAAGTTTTTGCACAGTTTGAACGTGATTTGCAAAAGAGAGAAGAAAAAGACTCATGAAACTAATACAGTATGATGTGAAAACAGGCATGCAAAATATGCAAATCGACAGCGATTTGCTTGAAAATGCTATTAAAGCAAATTCAAATGAGCCTGTTTTCAGACTTTACGGCTGGAAACCTGCATGTGTATCTCTTGGAAGAAATCAAAAAAGTGATTTTCTTGATGAAAAATTTTTGCGTGAAAAAAATATTGATATTGTAAGACGTTTGACAGGCGGGCGGGCATTATTGCATGATAATGAAATTACATACAGTTTTATATGTCCCGTATCCTGCTTGAATAACGGGGAAAATGTCATTGAATCTTATAAAGAAATTTCACAAATTTTGATTAATGCTTTTAAGAAAATTGATATAGACCTGGATTTTGGCGGAGTCAGAAAAGCAGGGCATTATGATTACTGCATGCTTGTGTCCACCGGAGCTGATTTGTGTTACGGGAATA
Source organism: Candidatus Gastranaerophilales bacterium (assembly GCA_944323095.1). Lineage (GTDB taxonomy): Bacteria > Cyanobacteriota > Vampirovibrionia > Gastranaerophilales > Gastranaerophilaceae > Stercorousia. The sequence goes on along the minus strand of CALURE010000049.1, from coordinate 1,991 downwards.
AAAAACTTATAGGTTCTGCACAATTCCGCAAAGAAGGTTATATTCTCCAGCACGGTTCTATTTTGTATGATTATAATTCTTCTCTGCTCGAAAGTATATTTCATGAAAAAGTTGATACTTCTTCTGTGACTGCTATAAAAGAAATTAGACCTGATTTGACCAAACAGGATATTATTGATTTGTTAAGTAATGTAAACTTGCACTAATTAATCAGGCAATTTTTACGGCTAAATTTCCTTTATATAAATGTACGGGGAATTTAGAAAATTTCACAGGGGATAAAAAAGATGTTTGACTTGATACCAAATTATACAACAAATTTACCGGCTTATATGTCACTCGGCAACCGCCACTGGGTATCAAATTTCGGCGGTACTTATCAGAGTAATGTATATCCTGCCGGATATTCTCCTTTGAATTATGCACTTGCTCAAGGGCTTGGAAGTCCTAAACATATCAGCCAGTGGAACCCTATGTTAATCGGATTTAATTTAGCAGGGAATATGATGACTGATCCTGCTCTTACAGCTCAGGGAAATCAGGCTGCTTACAACTGGGGATTATCTATTGCCCTTAATGCAAGATTAAGTTCAATGATTAATTCTCTTTCAAGTTATGAAGCTCAAATTACTGAAATTTTAAAATCAGATAAACTTGATGAATCTCAAAAACAAAGATTACAGGCTGTACTTGATGAAATTAAAGCTATGAAAGAACGTGTTGAAGCAATGTTATCTCAAGGACAGTTTTCAAAAGAAGATGTTGAAGCAGTTCAGGGTGAAATCTATGAGTTAGTTAAAAAAGCAACAGAAACAGCATCTGAAATTATAAAAGAAATTCAGGAAGCCCAGCAGGATGAACAGGCAGAAGATGCAGAAGACGCTGACGATGACACTGTTTCAGAAGATGATAACGATGGAACAGACGGAGCTGATGACGTTGATGAAGAAGATTCTACATCAACTGATACAACAGTTCAGGATGAAGCTGCAGGTATTATAGGCTTAATTTTTGACTCGGTTGACGGAGCCGGAACAAAGAATGAACAATTGAAAAATACAATAGCTCAAATTAATGAAAATAATATTGTAGCAGTATTTGATGCATGGAATGAAAATTATAAAGATTCTGAAGGAAGCCTTGTTTCAAGAATTTATGATGATGAATTCTGGATTAACGGCGGCAATGACTATGTAAAACATATGGTTGACGCGTTTGAAATCAAAGCAAGAGAACTCGGACTTTATGCAAAATTAATTAAAGAATTTACAACAGTAAATTCAGAACTAAATGCAACATGGAATACTGATGAGGGCAAAGTCTCCCAGGCAATGGATAAAATTCACGAAACAATAAAAGCTGCGGAAACTACAAAATCTGATAAAGCTAAGGCTGCACAAGAAAAGAAAAAAGCAAAAGCCGAAGCAGAAAAAGCTGAAAAAGAAAAGAAAGAAGCCCAAAAAACAGAAGAAAAGAAAATCCAGTTCAGAGATGACATGCGTGAAATTCTTGGTGATGACAACGCAGAAGTTTCAGACAGAGTCCAGTATGAAAACGGAAAATTTGTCGTCAGAATTGAAGGCAAAAATTATTACGGAAAAGATTATTTGACTCTTGTTGAAGCAATTCAAAAAGGCATAGACAAAGGTTATATTAAATCCGGCAAGTCGCCTGAGGCTTTTGTAAAAAAAGAAGTTTTAAAAGCGGCAGCTTAAAAAAGAATTATACTTAATGATTCCTCATATTTGGTAGAAACAGTAGAAAAATGTTAGTAGGTTAGAGTGTGAAATTTTGTCCCCGTAGCAGGGGACTTTTTTTTCGGAAGAGTATTTGCTTACCTCTTGAAATTTCAGTAAAAATATTTTATACTTAATATATCGATTAAAAATAATAAAAGGAGTTGAGCTATGAAAGGATTATTAAGAAATGTAAACTTCGGGGGGGGGGCGCTTCTGAGCTAGTCAGAGGTCAAGAGTTCAAGAAGTCAAGAT
>CALURE010000048.1 GCA_944323095.1 Candidatus Gastranaerophilales bacterium | reverse complement strand
ATTTTTACAATTTGTATTGACAATGTATTGACATTTTTAGAATACTATGTTATAATTTATTTATGGATAATGGTTTGATAAAATTCTATGAAATCCATTCTGTAACTGGCTTAACGTTTAGATTTAAACTTGACTTAAATCCGGTAACTAAAGACTATGAACCACATATCTGGCACAGACATCAGATAGAACCGGAACAGGTCGTTTCAGCGTATATGAATTTAAGCGAAAAGTCCTGGAATTTCAAATATAATCGTTATGAATGTTATTCTGAAACAGATGATTTACATATATATCTCAACTATTATTCTAAAGATGAAACAAAAATTATGGTAATCACTGCTTTTAAATTATAAAGGAGGTCTTATGGATATAGATAAAAAGGATGTTATAGAAGACACAAATACATATTATGACAGTTTTGGCAATCTTCATAATATAGAAAATGATATTGAACAGGCTGAACAGGATGTTACCCGTTTAAAAGCAAATGTTAATTTCCGATGGACAGCTTCTGAAATTAGACGCGCAAAGCGAATTGCAGAAGCTAAAGGAATGCCTTACCAAACTTATTTAAAATCTACGCTTAAACAGGCTATGGATAGAGATGAAAAAATGCTTATGTAACAATATTGCACAGGAATTGAGCACGAAAATGTAAAATAGTGATAATACAAGGGTTATAGCATATGGGTGATGAAGACAAACAATTTGATGCCACCCCGAGAAAACTCGAACAGGCAAGAAAAGAAGGGCAGGTTGTTAAATCAAAAGATTTTTCAACAGCTCTTTCGTTGCTTATTCTGTTTTCGGTAATTTTCGGGCTTGCACCTTTTGTCTGGGATCAAATCGTACAGCTTTACACTCTTCTTTATGAACAAATTCCGAACGGACACCTGTCTGATATAGGTATGTCATATATTATTACAATAACAATTAAATGCACCGCGCTGATTATAGGACCTATACTTTTTGTTGCCTGGTTTGTTGCAATTATGGCTGATTTTATTCAGGTAGGCCCGCTTGTTGCAACAGCTCCTTTAATGCCTAAATTAGACAAACTCAACCCCACAAAGTATTTCAAAAATATTATGTCCATAAAAACGCTTTTTGAATTATTTAAAAATATTTTAAAAGTTGTTTTGCTCGGCTACATAGGCTGGAGTGTTTATATGGAGCATATTGAAAGCATATTAATGCTTGCCGCAATAGATAATAATTTCGCAGTAATGATAGAATTCGGCAAACTCATAACCGACTTTATTTTTAAAGCCTGCATTGCGTTCCTTGTAATTTCAGCTGCAGACTACGGTGTTACAAAGTGGAAGTTTTTAAAAGATCAGAAAATGTCTTTTAAAGAAATCAAAGATGAATACAAAAACACAGAAGGTGATCCAAACGTCAAAGCGGCACTGCGTCAGCGCCGCATGCAGATGCTTCAAAAAGGCATGATGGATGCTGTTCCTGATGCAGACTTTGTAGTTACAAATCCGACACATATAGCCTGTGCCTTAAAATACAAAGCCGAAGAAATGGCATCACCTATGCTTATTGCAAAAGGAACAGAGCTTATTGCAAAAAAAATAATTAATATCGCACGCGAACACGGAGTTCCGGTCATTGAAAATGCCCCTGTGGCCCGTGCGCTGTATAAAATGGTAGACTTAAACCAGCAAATCCCGCCCGAACTATACAAAGCAATCGCCGAAATTTTACTTTTTGTATATAAATTGAAAAATACTACAAATAAAGGTATTATTAAGTAAATTCTATGATAATATAAGTGTGTAATCATGGTTATGCAAAACAAAAATAAATTACAGGAATATATAGATATAGTTCAAAAGGTAGCTAAGGTTGAACACAGAAGAATTCCCCAGCATATGGTAGATTATGAGGAATTAGTTTCTATTGGTGTTCTGGCTATTCAGGTATTAATTAAAAACAAATCCCAAGAGCAGCTTGAAAAATACAATTCCGCGTATATTGCAACGGCAGTAAGATGGGCTATAAGAAACGAATTAAGAATAAGATATAAATGGTACTCACTGAAACATAAACCTGAAGATGAATATGAAGAAGATGAAGCAGTTGACGGAATGGATATGCAAAAAGCTAAAGTCCGCGAAGCTGTTTATGAAACAATCCTTTCTATTGACGGATTAGCTGCCGCTGCAAGCGATAACGATTCGCCATTTGACTTTTTGAAAGATACCCATGCACAGCCTGATGAAAATGCTGAAATAACAGAAATGGGAAGAATGATTAGAGAAGCCATCGCTAAACTTCCGGCCAAAGAAAGAACTGTTGTAGAATACAGATTCTACCGTAATATGCAGGTAAAAGATATTGCACGTCAGGTCGGACTTTCTCCTTCAAGAGTTACACGTATTGTTCAGTCATCCTTAAATACGGTCAAAGAATATCTGAATTCAAAAGGCCAATACGGATACTAGGCATCAATAACCGTTATTCTTCCGTCATTCTTAATTTCTATCGGAGCATTCAATTTTTTAACATAGTCACAGGTTAGTTTATCTTTATCAAAATCAAATTTTTCGTCAATAAGATTAGCTGCAACTTTATTAGAAATCAAATTGTCACCCCCCGAAGCAAGAAAATCATCCATTGCAACCGTATATATTTTATCCGGATCAGGATTATTGATATCTATAGGAATTTCTTTTCCTGTTTTATCAATAAATGATATAGATTTCACTTCACCTTTTTTCGTAACAGTATATTTTAATCCGGAAGGGATAACGATTCCCGGTCTGTTTCCTGGATTTATAAAGGATTTAGCTCCGTTTTTAACCGCATCAACTACTTCTTTTTCAGTAAGTTTTAATTTAACCATATTATTTTTTAATGGAACAACTTCAAATACCTGCCGTGAATCCAGTTCACCCGGTTCAAAAAATCCTCTGATATTACCTGCATTTGTAATTGCAAGATCGGTGCCGAGTTCATGTTTAACAGCATCCATAATAAAAAATCCGTTTGCATTAGGTTCAATCAATCTGTTTTTAGTTAGCGGTGCAACTGATTTTATAGTACCAAGATGTTCAGGTTTTCCGAGAATATGGTCAAATACACCTTTCAAAACTCTATTACGCTTAAAATTACTTGATGGAGTAACATTATTCTGAGCTTTTACAATAATACCTTTTTTATCATCCCAGGTAATTTTCAAATCGCCGAAATATTCACCATCTTTCCCTGCCTGAGTAATAATTACAGGTTCATTAGATTTTGAATACAAAAGGTTTTTACCTTCTTCAATTCCATCAAGCAAATCATGTGTATGACCGCCGATTATGACATCAATTCCTGATGTTTCTTTTGCAATTCTCCGGTCTTTTTCAAGCCCGCAGTGAGATAAAAGTATTATTTTGTTTATGCCCTGCTTTTTGTATTCGTCGGTAAGTTTTTGAATATCTTGCAAGGTTTTTTCAAAATCGTCAATCCCGATTTGTTTTCTTGATTCGTTATCTCTGATTCTTTCATGCAGATCCGGTGGTGCAAGACCTATAATAGCGTATTTATGACCATTTTTTTCTATTACACAGGATTTTTCAATAATACCGTCGAGCGGATTTCCTTTTGGAATTTGCAAATTCATACCCAGACTTTTGAATTTAGCTCCCTTTTTACTTTCGGCAATTTCAGAAGGACTTGCATCATATTCATGATTTCCGTCGGAGGTTGCCTCGACACCCAGACCGTTCATATAAGTACTTGCAGCCTTTACTATATGTAAATCTGCACCCGCAGAGATATCTCCGGCAGCCAGCACAAATTTATCGGCTTTTGAATTTTTGTTTAAATTATCATACATGGACTTAGCCGTATAAATACGTGCCATATTACCTATTCTGCCATGGTTATCATTTATATAAAAAATATCTGTTTGAACAAGATTATCTGCAGTTTGTTTATTTTCTTTCACAAAAGTATCATTCGGGAGACTATTATTAGAATTATTATCAGAAAAAGCAATATTTTGTCTTTGGGAAATCTTTGGAGCCGAGCCGAATTTCTGTATTGCGTTTATTGTTAAATCCATATTTTTTCACCTTATTTCTAAATTAATTAAACATCGTCAATATTTTTTTTGCTAAAAAAAAGCTTAATGTTAACTAACATTAAGCCGCTTGTTGTAATTGAGCATTATGTTTCAATTCTTTGTAAGTTTTTAAACCTTCAACCCAATTCTCAACAATATTTACATCTTTTTCTGCCACAGCCTGCGGCAGTGCTGCATGGTGAATTTTCGGAAGCAGATAATCCTCCGAATATTCAACAGGTTTTGATAAATTATCATCTGTATCGTTGCATATAAATATCAATTTCCCGTTTTTATCATATTTTATACCTGTTATCGTAATTTCATGACCGTTAATTATAGTATTATTACCGTCAACCTGAGTGTAGCCTATTATGACATTATCCCCCATATTTAACGAATCAATAATCTGTTTTTTCATAGTATTAAAATCGGTTTCGTAACCTGTTAATTTTGCATTTTCATCTACTGTCTGGTAAGTCACCGAAATTTTATTTTTATCTTCAACCACAGACTCTGTAAATGTTTTTTCAAATTCAATCAAACCTTTGTCATTCTGGTTAAATTTTCCTGCACGCTTATCTGTTAAACTGTCATAAGTTTGCTGCGAGCCGACCTGCATAAATGTTGACTGCATTAAAACATCAAGAGGAGAGCGTTCAAGTTTATCTTTATCAATTGTTTGAATATAAGCCCGTACAATCGCGTTTTTATCAGGTGCAAAAGTCAAAGTTGCCCTGTCAAAATCATGTGCTTCATATGGAATTTCAAAAGCATTTAAAAGCCATATGGCATCAAGTGTATTATCTGCGAGGTTATTCATCTTTATAGTCTTTTTAACACTCATTGAGGGAGAACTCAAACCTTCTGCAAATCTCGCAAATTCAGCAGGATGTTTATCAGCAAGATTAAATTCAATGCTTGATGCAACGCAGGTTCCGGAATGCTCGACATCTATATCAGAGGAACCCGAGGAAGGAACAGAAGCCGTAGAATTACCTTTATTTTGATTATCAAGTGCTTCAACCTGCGCTCTGTATGCATCCGGAATATTTCCGAACTGCTGGGTAATTATATGCGGATCTGCCAGTGTTGAAATTGTATCTTTTAATATAGTAATATTATTTAATCCTTGAGCTCTTTGAGTAGTCGCTATTTTATAAAGATTATCAAGTGTTGTTGAATTATCGTTTGAATCCGAATTTAGTAAAACACCTGTTTTCAAAAGAGCGTTTAACTGCTTTCTGGTCTCTTTATCAACTATTTTTGACAACTCGTTATATTTATTTTTCTCATCTTTTGATGAAAGTTCAGTTCTTAACCTTGATGCAGAAAGAGCAGCATTATAAGGAATCTGCGTCATTATCGGATTGGAAGTAAAAGAAGGTTTAGAAACATTAACATCTTTTGTTTCTTCTAACTTATCAGTTTTAACAGATTTTATTGTGTTATAATTATTGTAATAATTTGTATTAAAATTTAATGAATACACAATTCCACTCCGCTGCTACACATTTATTATAAAAAATAAAATTGCAAAAATTTGCTAAATCATATATATTTTAATTAACAAATGTTACAATCAGGGATAAAAATTTGAAAATCAAGCCGCTTACAAAAGAGCAATTATTAATATCAATTGACAGACTGACAAGATTTAAAGAACCTGAAAGCAAGTATTTAAGGGTTTATAAAGATCTTATTACAAACCACATAATCGATCCTGTCTTAAAAAAAGAGACTTTAGATAATATGGATTATGAAGAATTAACTTATCTTGCCGAAACAGTTATAAATTCATATATTCCACGTGAAGATGACGATTTACTGTTAAATCAAAAACTTTATGATTATGAAAATTCAGTGTTTAACATTAATGAAAACTGCAACAAGTTATTGAAAAACAAAATTAACTACAAACAAATAATAAACTTAATTTCTGATGATTGCGCTGACAATTTAAAATGGCTTAAAATCGGGTTATGTGAAGAAAATTCCTATGGTTTTCCGGTAAAAAAAGTTATTCTGTGCGAAGGAATAACGGAAGAAACATTACTGCCGGAATTTGCAAAACTCTGCGGCTACGATTTCAAACAAAACGGTATTAATATTATTTCTGCAGGCGGGAAAAATCAGGTAGTAAAGTATTTTTACAAATACGCAGATATATTAAAAATTCCTGTTTTTGTTCTGCTGGATAATGATGCCGGACAAAATATCGAAGAAATTATACCCAAAAAGCGTGATTTTGATAAAATTCACCTTTTAAAAAGCGGCGAATTTGAAGATCTTCTTCCTGATTCGCTCATAATAAAAACTCTTGATTATCTGACAAAAAATATCTCAATCTCACATATAGAAAATTTAACCGGCTGCCATTCAAAAGTAAAATTTTTGGAAGAATTTTTCAAACACAGAGGACTGCATGAATTTAAGAAAGCAGAATTTGCCCATGCCGTAAAAGAAAATATTACTGATAAAAATGATTTATCCTCTGAAATTGAAGAAATCATTAAAGAAATAAAAGGGACAAAAGTCCCTTTATAAAATGGAGTTTAAATGTATAAAAGTCCTGTGTTATTAGTTGCCTACAAGACGCAAAGCTTCCTGCAGGAGTTCTTTTTGAGAAGATATAAGTTTATTTGAAACTTCCATCTGCAACTTTGCCATCTGATAGTAAGAAATATTTGCCTTAAAATCCGCATTAGACATCTCTAAGAGACCTGAACGGATTTCGCCGACACCGATAAGAGGTTTTCCTGATTCTTCCGTTTCAAGAAATTGACCGTCCTGAAATTCATACAAAGCTGCAGCATTGTGGAAATTTCTTGTAGTAATTCTGTATAACGGAACGGAACGCTTGCCGCCATCAGCTTTACCGTAAATTGTTCCATCATTTTTTATTTCATAATCATCGTATTTACCTAAAAACTTGCCGTTATTAGGATCAATCCACAGTTTTATGTTTGTTGTCGGGATATCGAGAGCTCCGCCTTTCAATGCTGTTTCCTGATAAAGATCGGAAGTTATGGATTTTGTACCCTGCATAATTTCACCTTTATCATTCAATATATAACCCTGAACAGTGTTGCCGCTTCTGTCTCTGTAAACACCTTCACTGTCAAAAGTAAATTCTCCTAATCTTGTGTAAATACTTTTACCCTCAGCATTTTTTACAAGAAAAAAGCCTTTACCTTCAAGAAAAAGATTTTCTTTTGAAGTACCGGGAGTAGATTTACCCTGATCTATTTTTTTGTCATAATCATCAGATATTGCACCGCCCAGAAACGTTTTAAAAGTAACCTGCTGTTCACGAAACCCAGGAGTATAAACATTGGTCATATTACTTGCAATAACGTCCATCCAGTTGGTCGTTGATTTTTGAGTATTTAAAGCCGTAATAAAAGAATCATTCATTGTTATTCTCCTTGTTATTTCTGCGTCTTTCCTGCTGCTGACGATGATTGCTGTAGCTCAATTGGGAATACGGGAGTTCCTGCTCATCAAAACGCTGCCTGAGCGATGATATATTGTTTCTTAAATACTGCTCAACAGCTTTATCACCGGGGATAAAATTTGCTGCAAGAGATCCGTCTTTATTTACTTTTATAATGACAGAAACATCTTTGTCAAAATCTATTCTGAAAGGCTGATTTGTTCTCATTGAATCAGACAATTTTTCCATTAAAACTGATGATACCTGTACATTTTTCTGGACACCTGCAGAATCATTAACCATTGCATCGCTTATTTGGGCTGAAATACTTTTCATAGACATATCAGTATTTTGAACAAGATTAGCGAAAAAATTCGCATCGCTGTCAGACATATTTATTACGTCATAGTCAAATGTTGATGCAGAATTTACGGTCGTCATTAAATCTTTTGTATTTAACAAATTCTGAATATTTTGTGACAAAATAGACTGCCCTTCATTATGATATTTATAATCCGTAAAATTTACACCGCCGTTTAATGCATCGGCTGGAACAATATCATCGACATTTTTGAAATCATGAGAAAGTTTGTTTGCTTCTTTGGTCGAATCTTTTTCATCAGTTTTTTTATCTTTTGAAGTTTCTTTTTTATCAACGGAAGTATCCTGATTTTTTTCTGTTTCTTCTGCTTCGGAAACGGTTTTCATTTCATCTTCAAAAGATTTATCAGAAGTTTTTGTATTATTAACAGCTTTTGCAGATGTTTGTGTTGAACTTACATCTGATGTGGATGCTGCTGCCGTAGATGTGCTTACATTCATTTTAATAACTACCTCCGTCTATTTCTTCTAACTTTTTAAGAATTTCTTCTTCCTCTGCTTCTGCTCTTTCCTGGCTCTGGCGGAAATACCTTGTTACACCGAGTTCAGAATATTGTTTAAGTTCCGCTGCTTTTTCTTCTGCAATATAAGCCTCTCTGTTTTTCTCTTTGTGTTTTTCCAGAACTTTTACACCCTGTTCAAGTTTTACAAGTTTTGCTTTTTCTTCATCAAGCTTTTGTTGTAATTCTACTCTGATTGCCTCTAGTTTTTCTGCCTTTTCCCAGAGGTGAACGAGATATTTGTCATATGCCTCATACATCATTGGATCAGCTTTTAGCATATTTATTTTTGTTGTCCTGATTTCTTCTTCATTTTTCCGGATGTTTTCTTCAGCTTCAAGAACTGCCATCTGCGCTTTTTGCACAACCTGAAGCTGTTCTTCTTTTTTCCGGATACGGAATTCCAGAACTTTTTGCAACCTGTATCTGAAAGGCATTTTATACCACTTTTCTGAAATTATTATTACTTATTTTCAGAGTGTTATAAACATCTATATGTATGATATTAATGATGCTGAATAAAAAGTCAATCTAATATTGTAACCCCTGTAGTCATTCCTCTGTTCGTATTTGCTCTGTGATATCCCCTGTTTGTTCTTATATCAACAGAATCTCCGTTATCCATCAATGCACGTTCAGCTTCGAAATAATCCATATAAGCAGGATCCATACCGGGGGTAATTCCTGTCGGCATTCCTATAAACTGATTTTTAAAATTTCCCCAGAGTGTATTTCCCCAGCCTGCACCTGATGTTCCGGTAAAAATCGGCGGACGGTAAGAATTTTCAGCGGAATATCCCTGTCCGTAATCATCATATCTTGCATTATAACCTTTATAATTTTTAGCGGCAGTTTTTAAATTATTCAGCCTTTCCGGAAGACTGCCGGTTTGTGAAGCTCCGAAAATACGCTGTTCCAATCTTTCAATACGTGATTTTGGATTGTCATATTCATATGTTTGGAGAAGAATTTTATTTTCAAGTTTATCAAGACCTGACATCTGATTTGCGACTACTTTTTCGCATAAATCATTCTGGCTTCTTTTTACATTCGTACGCAAAATAACAGGTTTTCTGTAGTAATTCCCGGGATAGCGGTTATAATGCCTGTTATAACCATAGGGATTTCTGTTATAGTAATACCTGTTATTGTAATAGTTGTTATAACGGGGCGGTCTGTAATAACTGCTGTTTGTGTACCTGTAATTATATGGAGAATAATAACCTCTGTTAAAATTATTAAACCCGAAAAGATTTGAGAAAATCCCCGCATTAGCAGTTCCTGCACATAAGAACAAAATGCCTGATAAAAGAATAATTTTTTTCATATAACCTCACCTCTGATTTATAAAAAGATTAAAGTAATACGAAAAAACATACATTACTCATCAAGGCAATAAATATGGATAAATTTACAAAAACCGAGGCTCTTCATATGAGCCTCGGTTTTTGCTTAATATTTCATCTCCCATCCGTCTTCAATAATTTTGTAAACACAATATCCTAATATTTGCGGACCGTAAGTTTTTTTACTGCTTTCTAAACTATTACAAAGTCTATGAAGATAATAAGATGTAAGAGTAGAACTGCTACCTACTGAGGTTCCTACAATATCCATCGGTATAATATTTCCATTTTCATCAAGCCATATAGTAAAAACATCACGACCGTATTTATTAGATTTTCTAATACAATTCACATGAATTGTAAACGATAAATACTTCGAC
>CALURE010000047.1 GCA_944323095.1 Candidatus Gastranaerophilales bacterium | reverse complement strand
CTCCGTTTTTTTACCCTCTTCGTCAATTTTTGTGTTATTTATTATTTCCTTGTCAGAGGCTTCGCCTCCGTTTTTTTTACCCTCTTCGTCAATTTTTGTGTTATTTATTATTTCCTTGTCAGAGGCTTCGCCTCCGTTTTTTTACCCTCTTTGTCAATTTCTGTGTGACTTATTATTTCCTTGTCAGAGGCTTAGCCTCCGTTTTTTTACCCTCTTCGTCAATTTTTGTGTTATTTATTATTTCCTTGCCAGAGGCTTCGCCTCCGTTTTTTACCCTCTTCGTCAATTTCTGTGTGACTTATCCTCTCTAAATTTAAATAATTATCTTTCCTTCTCCCCCTGCGGGAGAAGGTGTCTGAAAGACGGATGAGGGGTAAACCCTCTAATATTTATTAATTATAGTACAAATCCTGCACGGTCACAATATTTTTTATATTATTTTAATATAGCATCGGCGAAGTTAAATTCCGGATGAACACTTAAGGCAAATTCAAATGATTCGTCAAGAGAACGGTTGATTAGGTCAATTGCCTCCTGTGATTTCAATTTTGCAGCATATGCCGCAATTTGTATAAAATCCTGCTGTGCTTCTTCAGTATATTGAATTTTATATCCTTTGCCGTTTTCCTTTAAATTTTTATGTGCTATAAAAAGGGTGAAATCCTGCAATTTTTTCAATGGTTTGTTTTTATTGTTAGGTTTAATATCTTTTAATTTGCCTATAATAGTAAATACCGCAAGCTGATATGTATCTGCCATTATATCCTGAAGCCCCTTCATATCTTTACAGGTTGCATACAAAATTTTTTGGCTGGCATCATCAATTGAGCTGGTTTCGAGATAAGGATTATACATAGTTGCAGTATTTAATGTTCCGGGTTCAACTCCGGCTTTTTTTTCAATAAATTTCAAAAGAGCTGTCGGAGTATTTTTTAAATAATAAACTGTTTCATTTTCTTCTTTTACTTTTTTCCATGCATAGGTGACATTTTTAGAGAACAATTTTTTTGCCCATTCATTTGTATCCCAGAAATTTTTCAATAATTTTGACTGTTCTTTTGAAAGATTTACAGGATTGGTTTCAGGATCAAAAGATTGAATACCGCGGGCTTTCATGAATTTGCTCATTGCATTTTTAATTCTATCGGCACTGGAAATACTCCAGGCTTTATGCATTACACGTGACAATTCTTCGGATTTTTCAGGATTATTGCGGTAAAAATCTTTTTGTCTTTCCGACATGCTGAATATTCGTTCGGGATTTTCCTGCCAGTATCTTATCAAACCTTCAGATATATGCTTTTTGTGAGCTGCCGATAAAGGCCCGCGCGGAATATAAACAGGTTCACCGTCATTTATCTGTGCCAGCCTGTCCTGTTTTTCCATACGTTTTTTACTCATTTCTAATGTCAGCCGTTTGTTATAATCTGGATCCGAAAATTTCAGCACATGTCCGTAGTCCCTGCTTGCTGTCGGAATATTAAGCCGCTTCATTGCATAATACAAATCCTGTCCGCCTGCATATTGTTTTAAATCGCTAAGCGAAAAACCTTCTCCCCAGTATAATTTTATAAGCTGAACAGAGAGATCTTCATTATTATCAAAGTAATCAAATTCTCCTTTTTGAAATCTGTCCAGAAATGAATTATTTGAAGCTTTAACACTTACTGACGATTGAACCTCATTAAATTCAGGAAATTTTTCTTTAATTTCGTCCAAATTAAAACAATCTTTAAGGCTTGCAAAATACTTTTTGTGTATAGAAATAAGTGTTTCTTTTGTCTTATTTCCGTTTTCCAGAATCATGCCGGCCCATTCTCTTATATTCGGAGGGTAAATTGACGAATTTTGTTCTGCGAGTTTGTCTAACTGTTTTACTGTTTTTTCTAAATCAAGACTGTAACCGCCGGTAAAAGATGCAAGATATTGCTCTGTAGAAGGCAGTTTGGATAAAAATTTATTTTCTTGCGGTTTGTTGCTTTGAATTTGATTATTATTTTTGTTTAATCTGCTGTTTCTGCTTTGTAAATTTAGCGGGGTAACACTGTATATTTTCATTTTTTTCTCCTGTAAATGTATAAAATTCAAAAAAAAATTTTTTTTGTTAGTTAAAGCAAAAAATTTTTTGTTTATATTTTAATACACATATGAAAATTATGAAAGTTAATCCTGATGTTAATATAGTTTTCTCAGCCGGCAATGCAAAACCTGAATCTCCAGATAGTAAAAAAAAGAGCAGTAAAACAGAAAAAATCATTAACTATTCAGTTGCCGCAGCTGCTTCTGCGGCCATAATAATAGGCGGTATTTACTATTTAAAAAGACATGGAAAATTAAAATCAGGCGGCTCTATTACAGATGATGCACGCGCGAAGTTAAATGCAGGACAAAAAGCAGAACCTCCCCGTCAAGCAGTAGAGACATCAGCCCAAAAACCGGCGGCTGAAACTAAAATACCGGAAAATTTAACTCAAACACCGGAGCCTAAAAAAACAGAAATCAAAACAAACACAGAAAATTTAAAACCTGAAAATAAAAAGCCGTTTGTATTGGATGAAAAATATTCTGATTTTACAAAAATTGAAGGTGAAAAAGTTGAAGATGACATTATTCAACAAATAGAAAACGGGATTGTAAGACGTGAATTTTCATCTGATGACGGCAAACATGTATCTTTTTATTCGGAATTTGATGATACAGGGAAACGTGCACTCGATGTAGAATTTAGAGTGGATGGCACTGTCAAAGCCGTCACAAAATATGCAAACGGTGAATTCAGCGAAATTTCTTTTTACAAAAAAGACGGTGAAACTCTTGAAAAAACTTTTGACAATTTTGAAAATTCCGTTTCTTTCAGCCTTCATTTTGATTAATTCATTAAAAAAATACCGGCAAAATATTACCGGCATTTTTTCGTAAAAAATTAAAGATTTATTTAAGCGCAAATGTCATATCTGCTTCAACACAGATTTTGCCGTCAACTTTACCTATACCGTGAGCTTTGCAGATAGGGCCTTTTACTTTGGTAAGTTCAATTTCCATATCAAATCTGTCACCCGGTCTAACGATATTTTTAAATCTAACACCGTCAACTCCGGCATAAAGGGTCAATTTACCTTTAAATTCAGGCATTGTCATCAATACAGGTGCCGAACACTGTGCCATAGCTTCAAGCTGTAAAACCCCCGGCATAATAGGGTTATTCGGGAAATGCCCCTGAAAGAACTGTTCATTCATAGTCATATTCTTGTAGCCTTTTGCGTATTTGCCAGGAACACATTCTGTAATTCTGTCTACAAGCAAAAACGGATAACGATGAGGTATCATTTCCATAATCTGCATTGTGTCAAATTGTAAAACTTCTTGTTTAGTTTCTTCTGTCATATTTTTCTCCTTATTTATTACCTTCATTGTCATCCTGAATTTATTTCAGGAGCTCATTAACATCTCAAACATGGATTTTCCGAATGTTTAAGATAATTTTATTTACATTCAATTAATTTATCTTTTAACATTTTCGCTGTTTTTATGTGAACTGCATGCCCTGCCTCTTTTACAAGTATCTGGCATTTAAGGTTTAGCGGATTTATACCTGTTAAGTATAAATCACCTATAAGATCAAGCATTTTATGTTTAACCGGTTCATTTTCAGAGCGCAATTCTGATGTGTAACCGCTGTCTTGAAGCCCGAGAGTATTTTCAATAGTTACTCCCTGAGCAAACCCCAGCATCTGGAATTTTTTCAAATCCTTATAAAACCCGAAAGTCCTTGCTTCAATAATCTCCTGCTTATTTTTCGGGTTATATGCAACCCAGCGTCTTGTTAAATCAGGATGATCATAATTTACCGCATAAGAAATATAAAGTTCGTCAGACGGTAAAATTACAAGGCTTGTTTTTCCGTTAAGATAATAAACAGGTTCAGATACTGTATAATGTTTTGGTTTCTGGAAGATATGTTTTTCAATACCGGCTTTTTCAAAGAGTTCAACCCATTTTTTAGAACTTCCGTCTAATGCAGGTACTTCCATTTCATCCATACAGATATCAACGCTGTCTATCCCGCAGAAGGCAAGAGCCGCTGTCAAATGTTCCGTGAGCATTGCTTTGGTTTTGTTGTTCCCAAGCACAACGCAGTGATCTGTTGACAAAACATTTTCAACACAAGCCTCAAACGGTTCCGCACCTTTTATAAAATATCTGATTTTACCTGTTTTTGACGGAAAAAAATTTACTGTGCAAGGCTTATTTTTCATTAAACCATTGCCGGATATTGATATATCATTTTTTATAGTTATGTAATCTTGAGTTGAACGGTTGAATGGTTGAATGGTTGAATGGTTTTTATCTTTATTAAAAAACATCCTGCCTCCTTTTTATTTGAGAATTTCTAAAAGCATTCAATTGTCTTGATAACTCCTCTATTTTTACTCTTAACTCTATATATTCATTTTCTGATAAATATTTAAGTTTGTAAGCAAGAATTATTTGACTTAATGTTTCCATAAGACTCCCGAATGCTATTTCGGAAAATCGCGCCTGATCTTTTAAAGATGTTTTACTTGAACCTTCGGCTATATTTGAAGAAATAGAAACTACAGCACGTCTTAACTGTGATGTTAAACCGTATCTTTCAATTTCGGGAAATTGTTTAGTTCCCGAATATATCATTTCAGTTAAATCCATAGCCGATTGCCATACATCTAATTTTTCAAAACCAAATTTATGTAATATCTGTTCAACCATTAAACCTTTCAACCTTTCAACTTTGTCTTAATGGTGTTCTTCTTCAAACATCTTTAGCATTGGTTCATATTTGCGGAATTTCGCAAATATTTCCTGTGCATCTTTCATCGTTTTCAATTGTTTGATAAAGTCTTTTCTCGGCATAGCAGGAATACCTACAACTATTGATTTTTCGGGGAATGATTTTGTAACACCTGCTTTTGCAGTAATAATTGTGTCAGACCCGATTTCAATATGATCTGCAAGACCTGCCTGACCTGCAATAACAACTCTGTCGCCGATTACACAGCTTCCGGCAATACCAACCTGAGAAACAATCAAACATCCTTCGCCGATTTTACAGTTGTGTCCTATCATAACCTGATCATCAATTTTTGTATTGTCGCCGATAGTTGTATTTTCAATTGTTCCTCTGTCTATTGTAGTGTTAGCACCTATTTCTACATTGTTGCCTATTACAACGGCACCGATTGACGGGATTTTAAAGATAACCTGTTTTTTGTTTGCATCTTTAATTTCTCCGTCTTTTCTTGCCTGTTCAATGTTATCCGGATTTTCAGTTACAAAGCTGAAGCCGTCTGCGCCTAAAGATACTCCGTGATGTAAAATTACATCATCTCCGACCTGAACTCTGTCACCAACATTTACACCTGCATGGAAGAAACAGTTTTTACCAATTTTTACACCGCCGCCAATGTATGAATTAGCTGCAATTCTTGTGTTATCACCGATAACTGCGTCATGCGAGATTACTACATTAGGTCCTATTTCAACGTTTTCACCTAATTTTGCGGTTTCATCAACAACTGCACTCGGGTGGATTCCTTTGTAAACTCTGGGTGCAACATAAAAAAGATTTAAAAGTTTCATCATAGCAAGTCTGGGTCTTTCAACTTCTATGGTTGTCAGCCCGTCAATTTGGACTCCTAAAGGAACAAGAGCAGCTTTTGCTTTTGATTTTGAAAGATTTGCAATTTCATCTTCGCCGAGTGCAAGAGCAAGAGTGTTTTCATCAGAAAGTAAAGGCGGTGCAATTTGTGTTATTTTTACGTCCTCAACTTTTGTTAACATACCGCCGGTAATTTGTGTAATTTCTTCTACCGAAAATGTTTTCATATATTTTCTCCTTTATGTCTTTTTATTTGATTTTCTTCATGCAGTTTAGCCGAGTCATTCCATATTTTAAGAATTGCGTCATGCAAATCCTGCCAGTGCTCATTATCTGACTGTATTAAGGATACCAGATCAGTTTTTGAAAGCTCCTGCAATTCTTTTTCTCGGACGATTGCCTCTGTTATATCGCCGTATTTTTCATAATAAGCAAGTTTATTTATTTCCGTTTCCCTGTTATTTTTAGTTTCAAACATCAAAAGAAGCAGATTAGATGTTACACCTATGCTGAGATTATTATCAGGTTTGTCAAAAAGTACATAAACATATCCGCTCATATTTTTTTATATACCTTTCATTTTTTGAATAGTTTTTGTAGTTGATTTGCCTTCTACAAATTCTATAAACTCAACTCGTGTTCCGTTTTTTCTCATTATATCCGCTTCCGGAAGTGTTTCCATGGTATAATCCGCCCCTTTTGTGTAAACATCAGGTTTTATTTCATCTAAAAGATTTTTAGGACTGTCTTCATCAAATAATACCACATAATCTACACATCTCAAAGCGCTTAATATTTCTGCACGATCTTTTTCATTATTAACAGGACGCGAAGGTCCTTTAATGCTTTTAACTGATTTATCCGAGTTCAATAAAACTATCAAATAGTCTGCAAAAGATTTTGTTTTTTCAAGATATTTTACATGTCCTGTATGAAGGATGTCAAAACATCCGTTTGTACAGACCACGGTCTTTCCGGAATTACGTAAAATATCCCTCAAACTTTTAATATCTGCTCTCGTTACTAACATATCCCTGTTTCCTTAAAACTAATTGTAACAAAAACAGGTTAGAAAGTCGCTTAACGTTAACAAAAAGTAATATAAAATTTTAACAAAACAGGCAAATTGAAGATAAGAAGATAGGAGGATTGGAAGATAAGCTATTTATGTAAATAGCTTACCCTCATATCTTCTTAGCTTCTTATCCTCTAAATTAGCTTGACCATCGCACTTCTTTAGATCCGTCGCTATTATAAGCTGAATTCTTTCGCCTGACAGTTCTGAATGACATAATTTAAGCAATCTGACATGTTTGCTCAAGCATTTCAACTGTAGAACGCGGCATTTCAAAGTCCTGAGGGTTAACCTTTACTCCGTTTAATTGAGCGGACTCTTTTTTTATATCCTTTTCAAGGACAATATTATGCTTCTTATCCATATTATGTGATCCCTTTCCGAAATCCGAGGGGGTAAATTTTTCCCAATCTGATATCTATTATATATATATTGTACTCTAAAAAAAATTTTTTTATACAACCCTGTCGGGTAATATTGTAATGTTTGTTAATAAAAATTTTAAAGCCCGCTTATGCGGGCTTTTTGTTAAGCAATCTGTAATGTTTGATCGAGATAGTCTGAAGTTAGTCTCGGAACATCAATTTCCTTTTCATAATTTTCAAGTTTTTTTGAAATTTCTTTTTTTACTTCAAGACCTTTTTTTGTTTCCTGTTTTTTCATAATAATATACTCCATATTTTTCCCTATTTTTATAAAAACAAAATATGGCAGAAAATTGCTTTTCTGTTAAGAATTATTAACCTGTAGTCGTAAATTTTCTCTCATCAGGCTTTTTACATTCAGGATTAACAAATCCCTTTAAAAACGCGGGGATTTTCCTGAAAATACCTGCCGGCTTATCTTGATTTGTATAACCGCAATTTAGTCTTTCTTTAATCAATCTTCCTGCTCTTTCAGGTGCAGGCGATTCTATAACTGTGCCGTACCAGCCTTTTGATAGAGGGGTAATTGTTAATTTTGTTATTTTCATATTAGTACAACTCCATTTCTATTAATTTCTGACATATTCTGACGGTATTAAGCGCCGCACCTATTCTCAAATTATCAGCAACGCACCATAACGAAATCCCGTTTTTGAATGCGAGATTTTTTCTGATACGGCCGACAAATACAGGATCAACTCCTGACGCATCTCTTGTTGTCGGATATTCAAAGTTATCGGGGTTATCAATGACTTTCACTCCGAATGAATTTTTCAAAATCTCACGCACTTCATCAGGGGTAATTTCGTTTTCAAATTGGATATCAACAGCTTCGGAGTGTCCGTTGTAGACAGGAACCCTTGCAGCTGTGCAGGAAATAGGCAAATCTTCTGGCAGATGAAGAATTTTTTTTGTTTCGTTAACGACTTTCATTTCTTCCTTTGTGTATCCGTTTTCACAGAAAACATCAATTTGCGGAATTACATTGAAGGCAATCGGCTTTTTAAAGCATTTGTTTTCAAAATTTTCACCTGCAAGGCGGGCTTTTGTGTTATCCGTAAGCTCGTTGATTGCGGCAAGACCTGCCCCTGAAACAGCTTGATATGTGGAAACAATAAGCCTTTTCATCGGATTTTTGTCTATTAAGGGTTTTAAAACAAGCATTAATTGAGATGTTGAACAGTTCGGATTTGCAATAATTCCTTTATGCCTTCTCAAATCTTCATCGTTAACGTAAGCAATAACAAGCGGAACATCCGGCTCCATTCTGAAAGCAGATGAATTATCGACTAAAACCGCACCTCTTTTAACAATTTCCTGTGCAAAAAGTTTAGACGTAGAAGCACCAGCCGATGCAAGAACTATATTAACACCGTCAAAGCTTTCAGGTTTTGCTTCTTCAACAGTGTAGGTCTTCCCTTGAAATTCAAGTTTTGTACCTGCAGAACGCGCGCTTGACAGGAATTTAATCCCGTTAAATTCTATTTTCAATTCGTCAACTATTTTAGTAATTTCTCTGCCAACAACTCCTGTTGCGCCTAATATTGCAATGTTCGGTTTTGTCATTTCCCCTCCCCGTTTTGTATTAAATTATAATCACAAATAAGTCAGGAGGTTAAGTTTATGTAAAGAAATTTAACTACCACAAATTTTCTTTATATATTTCCAAGTGTCAGGGTGGGAACGCATTGCTTATCCCACCCTACTAACTATATTGGCCGACGGAAGTCAAGAAGCCCGGAAGGCAAGCTGTTATAGGTGCTTCGCACAAAAGTAACTTATTTGCGGGCTTTGCCCGCCGTAAACAGCCTGACCTCCGGACTTCCTGACATCTGTTAGCCATTATAAGCTGGATTCTTTCACCTGACGATTCAGAATGACTGACTACTCCCTCTCCTGTGGGAGAGGGCTGGGGTGAGGGATGATTATCAGAAGATAAGAGGGTAGGAGGATTAGAAGATTAGCTATTTATGTAAATAGCTTACCTTCCTACCTTCTTACCCTCTGAACTTCCTGTCTTAAGAAAGTCACCTACCCCCTCCCCTCCGTTGGCTTTAAAAATTGTCCGGTGGGAACGCTTAGCTTATCCCACCCTACTAACTTTGGGGAGAGAGTTAGAGAGAGGGGCTTGAATTATACAAAATAAAATAAATGTTTGGCTAAAGCCACAACCTACTATAAAATATTGTCTAATCCGTAAACAAAGTCATTGTTTTTACAAACATGTTTAACCGCTAACAATACCCCCTGCATATAACATTTTCTGTCCATTGAATCATGGCGGATTGTCATAATCTGACCTGATGAGCCGAAAATAACTTCCTGAGATGCGATGTACCCGGACATCCGCACAGAATGTATATGAATATTTGAATAAGAAGTTCCGCCTCTTGCGCCTTCAATAGTTTCAGTTTCAGCACAGTTGCCTTTTGTAAAATCATCTTTGACTTCTGCCATCATCGCGGCTGTTTTTATTGAAGTCCCTGATGGCGCATCTTTTTTCTGGTTATGATGAAGTTCTATGATTTCAGCATTGTCAAAGTATTTTGAAGCCTGACGGGCAAACATCATCATCAAAACAGCGCCTGTTGAAAAATTCGGCGCAATTAAACAGCCTGTATTTTTTTCTTTTGATAAAATTTTTAATTCAGCGATTTGCTCATCTGACAAACCTGTTGTGCCGATTACGATTTTTATTCCGTTATTAAGGCAGTATTTTGCATTTTCAAAAATGGATTTCGGCTGGGTAAAATCAACCAGAACATCAATCTCACATGCTTTATGAGCTTCCTCAATTGATTTAAACTCTGCTCCTGCTATATCAATCTGTGCAATAAGTTCCATATCAGAACAATCTGTAACTGCCTGAACAACTTCTTTTCCCATTTTCCCTAAAGCACCGCAAACCGCAACTTTTATCATAAATTTTTCTCCTTATTTTAATTTTTTGTTTCTGTCATCCTGAATTTATTTCAGGATCTCAAT
>CALURE010000046.1 GCA_944323095.1 Candidatus Gastranaerophilales bacterium | reverse complement strand
AGTGATGGTTTAATGGAGAGCTCATTCTGTCATTCTGAACTTGTTTCAGAATCTCATTATTATTTAGAAGATAAGAAGCTAAGAAGGTATGAGGGCAGGCTGTTATCAGAAAATAGTTTATCTTCCAATCCTCCTACCCTCCTATCTTCAAATAATCATTCCGTTGGGAACGCTTCGCTTATCCCAACCTACGAACTAAAAAAACGCGCCGCATTCACTCTGGCGGAGGTTTTAATAACTCTCGGAATTATCGGGATTGTTGCGGCACTCACTATGCCTGCTTTAATTGCAAATCATCAAAAAAAGACTCTGGAATCTCAATTTAAAAAAGCTTATTCTATGTTAAAAAATGCTGAACTCAGGGCAGTAGCTGCGTATGGCTTATCAGAGGATTGGGATTATGAAGATGCTGATGTTTTTATGAATACTTATTATGTTCCATATTTGAATGTTGTGCCTATGAAAAAAGTCAAGGATTATTCTGTAAAAAGTCTTAGCGGAGTAGATCTCGGTACCTGGTATATGCCGGCACAGGCACAAATGAATAACTGGCTTTATTTAGTTGATGGTATGTTAATAAGGTATTTTAAAAATCATCAGTATTTTATATTAACTGTCGATGTTAATGGTTCAAAAGCTCCTAATATTTATGGGAAGGATATATGGGATTTTGAGCTGCTGTGGGATGGCCCTAAAAAATTGACACCAAAAGGGCTTTATTATGGTAAACCTATGACTAAAGAGGGTTATAGCAATATATATAATAACTGTAAAAACTATGTGTCAGGTAATGGAGGTGGGTGCCAGTGTACAGGACCTTTTATATACAACAATTATAAATTCGATAAAAACTATCCGTGGTAAATATAAAAAAGCCCTCTGCTTTATATAAAAGCAGAGGGCTTTTAAGTAATATAATTTATTAAACCAGTTCAACAACTTTCAAAGCGTTTCTTGAAGCAATTTCAACAAGGCTTTTTGCTGTTGCAATCATAGAAAGTTCCGAATCAGCTTTATTTATGCAAGAGCCGCATCCGATAGCTGAAGCACCTGCTGCAAATGCAAACGGAGCTGTTGTCGGATTGATTGCTGTTGCTGTCATAATCGGAAGATCAACATTTCTGGAAAGTTCAATAGTGTTAGAAAGTGTTAATTCTGCTCTTTCCATTAATCCTCTTGCACCTTCTGAAATGTTTGAAGATGTGAAATGTCCTTCTGTCTGGATTAAGTCAATTCCCATAGTTTCTAATTTTCTTGCAAGTTCAATCTGATCAGCAATTGCAAGTCCGCCGGGAATTGTTACTGAGAAGAATGTTTTTGTATCGCCGAGAAGATTTAAAGTTTCTTTTACTAAAGATAAAACATCATCTGCAGAGAAAGAAATACCTTTTTTGTAAAGGACATCAAAGTTGCCGAGTTCAATAGCATCAGCGCCGAGTTCAACTGCTTTTACAAGTTCAGAAGGTACAATTGATGATACAAAAATCGGCATGTCTGTCATTTCTCTGATTTCTGTAATGATTTCAGGTTTAGCGCAGATATCAACTGCTGATGCGTCTGCTGCCTGTGCTGCTGTTACTACTTTTTTAATGCTTTCGATATCAAAATTGTCGATACCTGCAATAATTTTAACAGCTCTTTTTTCTGTTAAATGTTGTCTAAATAAATCAATTCTGCTCATAATTCTAAAATCCTTTCTTATTAAAATTGAATTTTTTTCTGAATTATACATTAAAATTGTAATAATTACAATAACTAACCATAAAATTTTTTTACAGAGTGATGAATTTATAATGATATCTTAAATAATAGAGACATAAGAGGTGCAATATGCTTAAAAAAATAATTTTGACAGCTTTTTTAATCTTAAATATCAGTGTGCCTGTTTTTTCACAGAATTTTGCGCCTGATGAACTTATTAATATTAATGTTTACGAAAAAATAAATCCCGCAATAGTCGCTATTGATGCTAATTTAGATGACGGTTTTTCAGCAGGTACAGGATGTGTTGTCAGAGCTGACGGGGTTATTCTTACAGGTTCTCATGTTGTTGAAGGAGCAAACCAGATAGACGTAACAACTTATGACGGAAAAGTATATAAAGCATCAATTCTTGCTAAGATGGGAAAAAATAAAGATCTCGCATTATTAAAAATTGCACCAAAATCGCGTTTAAAGACGATTTCTTTCGGAGATTCTTCCGACGTAAAAGTCGGACAAAAGGTTCTTGCTATCGGTAATCCTTTCGGTTTTGCAGGAACTTTGACATCAGGTATTGTTTCAAGAATAGATTACGCAAAAGGCCGTATTCAAACAGATGCTGCAATAAATCCTGGCTGTTCAGGCGGCCCGCTGTTAAATTCTCAGGGAGAAGTTATAGGTATATCACAGTCAATTTACAACCCTGATAACAATATCTCAAATATCGGTATCGGCTTTGCTATTCCTATAAATGAAGCTAAAAAATTTATAGAAACTGCAAATCTCGGCACAAAAACTCTTAATAACAAAAAACATTTTGCATTCAAAGACTAGGTTAATTTTTTATAAACTTTTAGCTCTGTTTTATTTCTTTCATGGTATATTTAATTTATATAAAACTAAGGAGGAATTATGACAGAGTTTTATTTTATGGACGGAGAGTATGTTGAAGCATCAAAGGCTATGATACCTGTGCGCACACATGCTTTTCTTTACGGAACAGCGGTATTTGAGGGAATTAGAGCTTACTGGAACGAAGAAGAAAAACAGTTATACGCATTCAGAGCGCCGGAGCATTATGAAAGACTTTTGAGAAGCGCAAAAATTATGTGTATGAAAAGTCCTTATACAGTTGAAGAACACTGTGAAATTACTAAAAAGCTGCTTGCTAAAAATAATTATAAAGAAGACTGTTATATGCGTCCGACTTTATATAAATCAGCTCAAAAAGTCGGCCCCGGTTTGTATGATAATACTGATTCTTATGCATTAATTACCAACAAAATGGGTGATTATATTGATACTTCAAAAGGTTTGCGAGTATGTGTTTCAAGCTGGAGAAGAAACAGTGATAACGCTATTCCGCCGAGAGCTAAAGTCGCAGGTTCTTATGCAAATGCTGCTTTGATTAAAACTGATGCTCATAATATGGGTTTTGATGATGCAATAGTTCTTGATGAAGCAGGACAGGTTACGGAAGGTTCTGCAATGAATATGTTTCTTGTGCAGAACGGAAAACTTGTAACTACCATGAAAACTGATAACATTTTGGTTGGTGTTACAAGAAATACTATTATAGAACTTGCAAGAGATGTATTGGGTATTGAAACCGAGGAACGTGCTATCGACAGAACAGAGCTTTATATTTCTGATGAAGCTTTCTACTGCGGAACGGGTGCTCAGGTTAGTCCAATAGTCAGTGTTGATAACAGAGATCTTGGAGACGGTCATGTAGGACCTGTATCTAAGGAACTTCAGAAATTATACTTTGATGTAGTAAAAGGTAAAGTTCCCAAGTATAAAAAATGGTGTATGCCGATTTATTAAAAATATAAATATTCTGCGTCCTCCCTTTTATGGGAGGACCTGAATTATTATTTAAGGATATAGAAAAATAAAAAATAAGTGACTCTTTGCATTTTATGTGAGAAAAAGTATGGTAGAATTTTTAGGTTTATGTGTTCAAAATTTAATAAAAAGCATAAAATACCTTTTTAAGGTCAGAATTTCTGCTGTACTGGCTCAGGCTGCCGCAATAAGTTATGATTCTCTGCCGATTTCTTTAATTATTGCTTTTATTGCTGCAGCGGTTATAACTATTCAAGTGTCTAAGCAGTTTTTGATGAGCGGGGCAGAGGCTTATATTGGCGGTACAATAGCTGTTGTTATGATAAGAGAGATTGCTCCCGGATTTGTTGCTCTTGCAATCGGTGCCCGTGCAGGCACTGCAATTTCTGCAGAGATTGCTAATATGCAGGTTACAAGTCAGGTTGATGCCATGAAAACATTAAAGGTTGATCCGGTCGGGTATTACTTTACCCCGAGAATTATTGCCGCAGCATTGACTGTTCCTATGGTTGTTTTAATTGCTGAATTTATCGGAATAGCTGGCGGTATGCTTGTTTCTCAGGCGACAATTGATTTACATCCGGCAAGATATATGAATTCGGCATGGCTTTGGATGTCCACAAGAGACATATATATAAGTCTTTTAAAGGGAGCTGTATTTGGTGCTTTAATTGCTCTGGTATGTGCTACACAGGGGTATAGTACAAAAGGCGGTGCCAAAGAAGTCGGGGTATCTACAACACAGGCTGCAATCATTTCAACAGTTTATATGCTTATTGCAGATTTTTTGATTAATCTTGTGTTCTATATAATCTGATTTATTGCGGCAAATGTTTGTGCCAGTCTCCTTCAAGGCTTTGAATAAATCTGTGTGCATCAATTACATCATCGTAATTAATTGGCTCTGGGCCTTCCTGAACTTCCAGCGGTTCATAGTTTTTTACATCTATGTCTGTAAAACCGAGAAATGCAACACCGAAGTTTTTGCCGCAATGTTTGCATTCAAGACTTATTACGGTAAGCCCTTCTTCTTCCCGTTTAATAGTTATTGAGTTTTCATCAAAACCGTTTTTGCATTGCGAGCAGCAAAGATTATTAAATAATTTTTCTATTTTCTTTTTCATATAAGTCCTCATTAATATTATAAATAAAATTTTGTTAAAAATTGTTAATTTTTCTCAGGGCATGGGTATAATATAATTAAAGCGGATTATATATGTCGTTTCGGTTCGCTTAAAGCTTAAGAGATAGGAGTTTATCATGGAAGCTATTAACTTAATTCTATTCGGATTTATCGTTTATACTGCATTAATTGTAGTACCGAGCATCTGGGAAGAATTAACAACAGAAGGATAAGATCCTTTAAAATTATAGACGAAGTAAAATCTTTAGAGTTCCTTTTTTTCGTCAAAAATTTGCCACGTGTGTGAGTGTCCTGTTTAAAAAGTGTAATTTCTACGTTAATTTTTTAACGCCTTATTTTGACGCGGGTAAAATTTCATATAAACATTTATGTGCAACATCGGTGGCAAAATCCATGTCTTTTCTTTCCATAATTAAAGGCGGATTGAAGTAAATAACATCTCCAAGCGGTCGTAAAATAACTCCCTCCATCAAAGCCTTTTTGTATATTTGGTAACCTGTTCTCAAGTTACTGTCAAAAGGCTTTTTACTTTGTTTATCTTCAACAAGTTCTATTGCGTTAATCAGTCCTATATGCCTTACCTCGCCGACATTTGGGTGAGTGAGAAATTTTTCTTTTATTATGTTATTGAAATAAATTGCATTTTCCTGTGCTTTTTTTAATATAGAGCCGTCTTCGAGAATATCTAATACTGCATTTGCAGCAGAGCAGGCAAGCGGGTTGCCGCTATAGGTATGACTATGCATAAAGGCTTTGCCTGTATTGTAATCTGCATAAAATGCATCATAAATTTTTTGTGTAGTAACAAAAAGTGCCATTGGCATGTAACCGCCTGTCAGACCTTTTGAAAGACACATAATATCAGGAGAAACTCCGGCATGATTAAACGCAAACATTTTACCGGTTCTCCCAAAGCCGGTTGCAATTTCGTCGGCAATTAAGTGTACATTATACTCATTACATAATTTGCGAAGCCTTTTCAAATAAAGTGCAGGATAAATTTTCATTCCGGCTGATCCTTGCAATAGCGGCTCAACAAGTATTGCAGAAGTTTCATCCCCGTATTTGGCAAATATTTCTTCTGCTTTTTCAAAACACTCACAGGTACAATTATCTCTTGTTTTGCCGTACGGGCATCTGTAACAGTCAGGCCCCTGTATTTTCTTTATGTCCATTAAAATAGGTTTATAAAGTTTTGTATAAAGGTCGCAGTCTCCGGCTGAAAGCGCACCTATCGTTTCTCCATGATAGGCATCTGTTAATGCCATGAATTTTGTTTTTTGCGGGTAGCCTGTCTGCTGGTGGTATTGAAAACTTACTTTCATTGCGGCTTCTATCGCGGAAGATCCGTTATCAGTAAAATTGAATTTACACAAACCTTCCGGCATTATTTTAGAAAGCCTTTCACAGAGCCTTATAGCCTGTGTATGGGTAAAATTTGCAAATATGACGTGCTCCAGTTCATTTATTTGATTTTTCACGGCTTCATTTATTTTAGGGTTGCAGTGCCCGAGAAGATTGCACCACCATGAGCTTATCACGTCCAGATATTTATTTCCGTCTATGTCATAAAGGTACATTCCCTGTCCTTTTTGTATAACTATCGGCGGCAGTTCTTCGTAATCTTTCATCTGTGAGCATGGATGCCAGATATATTTTAAATCTTTTTCAGTCCAGTCATTCATTTTATGCCTCTTTAAAAAATATTGATAAATCTTCTATATCTTTTGCATCTTTTTTCACAGTTGTTATAACTTTAATCCCTGTTAAAGCTTCAATCTGTTTCCTGTTATCTTGATGCATTAAATCATTTTCGTCATAATTATTAAGGACTATACCTCTAACATTAATTTCATGATGTTTTGCATATTCAGCTGTAAGCAGAGTTGAATTTATTGTTCCAAGAAACGCGGAAGATACAATAATAACATCAAGTCCCAGCGTTTTAATAATATCCGCAAGCATAAGCTTTTCCTGTGTGACATTAAAGGGACATGCAATTCCTCCGGCGCCTTCAACTACCATGTAATCAAATTCCTGTTTTATTCTTTCAAAATCTGATTTTATTTTATCTAATTTTACGGGGCTGTTTTCTATTTGTGCGGCAAGATGCGGGGAAACTGCATCTTTAAAAATGTATGAAACATAATCTGAGGGATTTAGGCTGATTCTTGCCTGTTTAAAAACATAATCACAATCTCCCGCCATAATTTGACCGTTAATAATTTCAGCTCCACTTAGAGCAGGTTTATAATACCCGCAGTTATACCCTAATTCTCTTAATTTTTTTACAATAAGAGCGGAAACATATGTTTTTCCAATATCAGTTCCTGTTGCCGTTATAAATATCCCTTTTGCCAAGTTTGTTCTCCTATTATAATTGCCATAGTGAATTTATCTTAAGCAGAGCCTGAAACAAGTTCAGGATGACTGAGAATGGCAAAATGGCAATAAATCAAAAAAATTATAGCGATCCGCCGCCGCCGTCGCGGAAGTAGTCATAGTGTCTTATGTCATCATAGTTATTGACGTATTCTGCTTCAACATTTTTCTGGAACTGTGTTTTTGGTACAGCTGCGGTACTTCTTGAAGCTAATAAAGCGTCAATATTCGGAGCAAGTGTTAATTCAAAGTGGAAACGTCCTAATTTATAATCAGCTTCATTATAGTTTCTAATTAAAGGATAGCCCCAGTACAGTCTGGCAGTTAAATCACCCGGTAATTGAACTCTCAGTCCCATACCGATTGATGCCGCAAAATAACTGCCGCCAAGGTAATCTTCAGATGCGGCAGGGAAGATACCTGCAGTATCTGCAAATATTGCACCTTTAACATATCTTCCTATAAATGGAATTTTTTCGCCGGTTCTCGGGCTTGTAATTTCTCTTGGTAACAGAGGGAACATTAATTCACCGCTGATGAAGTAACCGTTTTTACCGATCATCAAACCTTCGTTATAACCTCTGACAGTTGCCAGACCACCTGTCTGCATCTGGTCAAGATAAGGAATTTGTTTGTCTCCGGGAACAATTTGGTAGTTACTTCTCAACTGTCCGATAAATCCATGTGAAAAATCATGTAATCTAACAAGGCTTCCACTGTATTTAAAGTAATTGTTATCTCTGTCGCTGTTGAATATCGGGAATGAATAGTATGCATCCTGATTCAAATACCATATACCATATTTTGTATCTTTTCTGAGCATTAAAGCAACTTCTGCGGATGTAATGTTATCCGTGCTGCTTAAAGCATCCTGCATCGCGTTATCAAACCATCTGTTTCCGGTAAGATCGAAATCCGAAAAAGTTCTTGCTCTTTTGTAGTTTACACCACCGTAAGCTTTTAATTCTAAACCTGGTTTTCTAACAATAGGCTGAGTATAATACAATGAATATTGATATGCATTACTGCCTATTTTCCAATCAGCAAGCGGTCCGTATTTTATATCCGCAAAAGTGGATGAGAACATAAAGCCTACACGTCCGTCTTTTTTGTTTACTGGGAAGTTGTAATCAAAGAACGGGCTCTGTGCGCCTCTTGAAAAATATGAACCTAAAGACATTCTGTCTCTGTGGCCGAATAAGCTGTCAGCGTAAATCATTGCGCCGCCTCTGATGCTTCCGGTGTTATAACGGCCGGCATTATCCATCAAACCCATTATATGGAACGGGAAATTTTCGTCAGCAACAAGTTCAATATCTGTAGTACCCGGTTTTTGTCCTGCTTTTAAGTTGGCGGTAAGCTTTACTCCTTCATTATATCTGTTAAAATCAAGAACATCTTTTTCCAATTCTACGATATCAAACAATTCGCCTTCTTTTTGAGGAAGTCTGCTCGTGATATAGCCGTCTTTAGTCCATTTGTTTTCGGAAACTGTAATACTTCCGATTTTACTTTCTGTTAAAGCAATATAAATATTGCCGTTTTCAACTGTTTGTTCAGGTAAAAATGCACGTGCGGTTACAAAACCTTTTTCAGCATACAAATTGTTTATGCTGTCAATTACCTTTTGAATATCTTCAATAAATACGTTTTTACCTACAATCGGCTGAACAAGCTTGTTGATTTCTTCTTTTGTCAGAATTTCTGAAGGGGCAACTTCAACCGAGTTAACAAAAACACCTTTTGTATTCAATTCTTCAACTGTAGCCTGCTGAATTGAGCCGCCGTTGTAATTTTGTATAATCTGATTACCGGCATCAGGATCCTTTTCAAGTTTTTTTCTTTCCTGATAGTAATTGTAATCTTCGTTTCTATAGTTTTCCTGATAACGTTCTCTCAGATGATTTGTATCATGCATCTGGTTTAAACCGCCTTGATCCTGAATCATCTGCATTTGCTGCGGGGTAATATTTGTTCCGCCGAATGCGTCTGCATTTGCGGTTGTATATGATGCAGAAATAACCATAGCCAGAGTCATGGCTGTGGTTAAAATATATTTTCTCGAGTTAATCTTTTTCATTTATTCACCTTTATCTAAACTATAAAATATATTTTATATAAGTCCGGTCAATTTTATTTTTGCGCATAGGTAATTAAATAGGAAGAATTTTTTAATTTTTATTACAATATGTTAATAAAAATTAATCTTTTAGCATATCTTATTATGACCTGCTATTATTATATTAGTTTTAGGTTCACTTGTAAAGATCTGATTTATAAAATCAATCTTTTAGTTGATATTTTTATCAGATTTAATGCAGGTGGTTTATATCGGAGGAAATATGGATAACAAAATTAAAATTTTAACTGTTGGGCTTTGTACTTTTGCAGCCGGTGTAACTTTCGCAAATTTTGCGATGTCAGATGTACCATCAAAAATTGCTGTTGTAGATGTTCAACAGGTTGTAAATTCTTCTTCTCAGGTGCAGGCTTTGAAGAAAGAACATCAGGCAAAGGCTAAAGATTTGATTTCTTTTGTTGAAAAAGCAAGAAAAGATGTAGCTGCAACAACAGACCCTAAAAAGAAACAGGCTCTTGAAGAAAAATATAATAAAGAACTGAGTTCAAAAAAAGCAGCAATGGATAAAAATTACGCTTCTAAATTAGCTAATATTGATAAAGTAATTTCTGCAAAAATTACCGAACAGGCAAAAGCAGGAAACTATGATATAGTAATTGCTAAAGGTGTTGTGTTATACGGCGGTTCTGATATTACAGATGCAGTTAAAAAAGCTGTAAAATAATAAAATATGTGTAAGTTACAAAAATCTGCAGATGTTTATCTGCAGATTTTTATTTTTCAAATGGTATGAAGATAACAAACTTGGATGGCAGGTAATTAAAGCCAACGCATGTCAGGAAGACTTTTATTCAGAGGTTCAGAGGTGCGGAAGTCAGGAGGTCAGGCCAATTCAGAAGGCAGGAAGATAGGAAGCTTGGAAGGTAAGCCATTTACATTAAAAAGCTTATCCTCTAATCCTCCTACCCTC
>CALURE010000045.1 GCA_944323095.1 Candidatus Gastranaerophilales bacterium | reverse complement strand
GCTGTTGATACAATTAAAAAATTAAAAGAAATTTCAAAAGAAGTTTCTAAATTCAATGAAACAGTTGAATGCCACATGAGATTAGGTATTGATGTTCGTCAGGCTGACCAGCAAATTAGATCAACTGTTGTTTTGCCGGCAGGTTTAGGTAAAACAGTTAAAGTCTGCGTTATTGCAAAAGGCCCTAAAGCTACCGAAGCAAAAGATGCAGGTGCAGATTATGCAGGTGCTGAAGAAATTATTGATAAAATTTCAGGCGGCTGGTTTGACTTTGATACATTAATTGCAACACCTGATTGTATGGGTATGCTCGGTAAATTAGGACGTGTATTAGGTCCTAAAGGTTTGATGCCTAACCCTAAAACTGGAACAGTTACAATGGATGTAGCAAAAGCTGTTAAAGATGCTAAAGCTGGTAAAGTTGAATACAGAGCAGATAAACAGGGGATGATTCACTGTCCTGTCGGCAAAATTGAATTCAGCGAAGAAGATTTGCTTAAAAACTATGCAACTCTTGCTGATGCAGTGTTGAGAGCAAAACCGGCTTCTGCAAAAGGTACATTTGTCAAATCAGTTTACCTTTCAACTACAATGGGACCCGGAATTAAACTCGATCCGAAAAACTTTGCAGCTGAAGTTAAAGAACTTATGGCATAAGCTGATATTAAAACTAAAAGAGGCACTCCTTTAAGGAGTGCCTCTTTTTATTCTGTAAAATCTCTGAAGAATTCATTTAAATCAATGCCTAATATTCTTGCTATTTTTAAAAATTGATAAATTGTCGGGCATTTTATCCCACGTTCAATATAACCTATATGTACGGATGAACAGTCTGCGAGTTCTGCTAATTTTTCCTGTGACATTTTTCGTCTTACACGTGCGATTTTTAATTCAATACCATACTTTTCTAAAAATTCTGATTTATTCATTTGCTAATTATATGTACTTGACAAACAAGTCACAATAGTCTATGGTTATAATGTATAACTATAGTTAGTAAATAATAATTAAAGGAGATAATATGAAACTAAAATTAGTATATGCCTTTACACTTGCTGAAGTTTTAATTACCTTAGGAATTATCGGTATTGTCGCTGCTATGACAATGCCTGTATTGATTGCAAATCATAGACAAAAAGAATTAGAAGCAGGACTTAAAAAAGCATATTCTATTGCACAGCAGGCATTATTGCGAATGTCTGTAGACAGAGGTGATGTTGTTCCTGATTTCAGCATCCGTGAATTTCAATCTGAATATATAAAGTATTTTAAAGATGCAATAGATTGTGGACTTTATAATCTAAACGGACTTTGTGGAGATTTTTATAACACTTATAAAGATTATTCAGGCAAAACTTCTATAGATACTCAGTTTGTAGATGACGGTCAATTTGTATTGCCTGATGGTATGAATGTATATATCCAAAATGAAGGTGCAAATAAGGAAAGAACTGCAAATATTTATATATCTATTGATGTAAATGGTGCAAAGAAATACCCAAATAAATGGGGACATGATTTATTTACGTTCCAGTTAATGCCTGATGGAAAACTTATGCCTATGGGTATGGAAGGGACTGATTTTTATGAAAAGGAATGCTCGAAAACGGTTTCTTCCAATAAAAACGGTATAGGCTGTACTTATGAAGCCATTAATAACACTTCATATTTCAAGTCTTTGCCATAATTTAAACTTGAAATTAACTTTTATTTTTAATATAATTTTATTATGGAAATGAAAACAGTTAAATTGAGAGACTTTGAAATCGGCGGGGATAAACTTACAATTCTTGCAGGACCCTGTGCGGCTGAAAGTCAGGAAATCCTTGATGTTACGGCAAAAGGATTAAAAGAGATTACACAAAAACTTGATATAAATTTTGTATTTAAGTCCTCTTTTGATAAAGCAAACAGATCTTCTATTTATTCCTACAGAGGACCGGGACTTGAAAAAGGGCTTAAGATGCTCCAGGATGTTAAGGAGAAGTTTGATGTCCCGATTGTTACGGATATTCATACTCCCGATCAGGCTCAACCGGTGAGCAGAGTTGTTGATATTTTGCAAATCCCTGCTTTTTTGTGCAGGCAGACTGATTTATTAGTTGCTGCTGCTAAAACCGGTAAAATCGTAAATATTAAAAAAGGCCAATTTTTAGCGCCTGAACAAATGGGTTCACTTGTCAAAAAAGTTGAAGAAGCCGGAAATGATAAAATTATTTTGACTGACAGGGGCTGTTCATTCGGGTATAACAATCTTGTTGTAGATTTCAGAGCAGTTCCTATTATGCAATCTTTCGGTTATCCGGTTGTTTTTGATGCTACACATAGTGTCCAGCTTCCGGGTGCTAACGGAACTTCATCAGGCGGGGACAGGAGGTTTGTGCCTACGCTTGCTAAAGCTGCAGTGGCTGCAGGTGCTAATGCGTTATTCTTTGAAATTCATCCTGAACCTGACAAAGCAAAATGCGACGGTCCTAATATGATTCCTCTTGATAAAGCTGAAGAATTATTTAAAATTTGTAAAGAAATTTTTGAGCTGGTGAGAAAGTAATGATTATAAAATGTTTTACTGCCGGACAATTAGAAAATAACATGTACCTTGTTATTGATGAAAAGACAAAAAAAGCTGTCTTGATTGATGCTTCTGCTTTTATCCCTGAAATAATTGCGTCTGTCAAAGAATTCGGTGTTGATGTTGAATATATTCTTTTAACTCACGGGCATTTTGATCATATTATGGGATTGACTGAATTGAAAAAGGCTTTGAACGCGAAAGCCGTTATTTGCCATGATGATCTTATAATTTCTGATAATATAAATGAATTTACACGTCTTTTCGGCGGGCTTTCTGAAAGCGTTCCGCCAACTTATGAAAAGTTTGTAAAAGACGGTGATATAATTACTGTTGGTGATATGCAGATAAAAGTAATTCATACCCCCGGTCATACAGAAGGCGGTGTGTGCTACTTAATTGAGGATAAATTATTTTCCGGTGACACATTGTTTAGAGGTAGTGTTGGCAGAACTGATTTGTTTGGCGGAAGTTTTGAAGAACTTTTAGACAGTATAAAAAATAAATTATTTAAACTTGATGATAATATTACGGTATATCCGGGACATGGGCCTGTAACAACAATTGGATACGAGAAAAAATATAACGAAATTTTATAAATACAGCCTCCTTTGTATAGGGAGGGAAACCGTGGAAGCGGTGGAGGGATTATATGAAAGAACAACTTGAAAAAATATATGAATGCGCAACTGAAGATATAAAAAAAGCTTCTTCTATTAACGATATTGAAGAAATCAGAGGAAAATATCTGAGCCGTAAAGGCGAGTTCAACGAGATAAAGAAAAATCTTAAAAATCTCTCTGATGAAGATAAAAGAGTAATCGGCTCTCTTGCAAATGAAATTACAAGAAAGCTTGAAGATGCATTGAAATTAAAGCATGATGAGTTTTATAGAAAAGAACTGAATGAAAAACTTAAAAATGAAAGAATTGACATCACACTTCCCGGGAAATTTACCCCGCGAGGAAAAGAACATCTTTTAACATCAACTACCAGTGAAATTGTGCAGATATTTCAAAGTCTCGGTTTTTCGGTTGTTCCGCAGGAGCATTCTCCGGAAGTTGAAACTGAATATTATAATTTTGATGCGCTGAATGTTCCAAAAGATCACCCTGCGCGTGATGTTCAGGATACTTTTTATACTGAAATTGCTCCGAATGTTGTATTGAGAAGCCAGACATCCGGTGCTCAAATCCATGCTATGGAAGGGAAAAATCCGCCGATAAGAGTTGTTGCCCCGGGTAGAGTTTACAGGAATGAAAACATTAATGCCCGCAAAAATAACTTTTTCCACCAGATTGAAGGGCTTTATGTTGATAAAGACATAACTTTCGGCGATTTAAAAGGTGTTTTGAACGAATTTATCAGAATATATTTTGGGACAAGCCGTCCGACACGTTTCAGAAACAGCTTTTTCCCGTTTACTGAACCTTCTGCTGAGGTTGATGTTCAATGTATTATGTGCGAGGGTAAAGGCTGCAGAACATGTTCAGGTACAGGCTGGCTTGAAATTCTGGGATGCGGAATGGTTGACCCGAATGTATTAAAAGGTGTCGGAATTGACCCTGATGTATATTCAGGATTTGCGTTTGGCATGGGAGTAGAGAGACTTGCTATGCTGAAATATGCAGTTGACGATATAAGATTATTCTTCAATAATGATGAAAGATTTTTAAAACAGTTTTAAAATACAAAGCTTCTTCATTACAAGAAGGAGCTTTTCAATACTATAAAATTATTTACCATGGGTAATCATCTTTAATTTCCCAGCCGTCTCTTATTATTTTCATTGCACAGCATTGTCTGTTGCCAGTTTTGCTGCAATTTCTGTTTAAAGTATTTTCATCAGATGTGGCACAGTTCGCTACTACACGTTTGTTAGATATTTGAAATAGGAATATATCTCTGCCTACAACATTCGGTCTTTTAGCTCCGTTAAGATCTATATAAAATTTTTGATTTCCTCCCCAATATTGCTTTTCTTCATCCGCATCCCAAGAAAATGGAACAAATGCAATCATTGTCCCGTCTGTAAGTACAATTGTGTACCGGTTATTTCCTGTGATGTATAAAATCTGGTCTTCATTTCCGCTTGGAGCCTTGGCAACTGTATCATAAGAACAATCTCCTAATTTACTGCATTCTTGAACTGATTTAAAATACGGGAGCCAGTAGGTTTGTACATATTTTTTTACACTTTCAGTGTTGATAGTCTGTGAAGAATCAATCCAGTCTTCAGACGGTCCATTCGCATTTTCGGACATAATATACGCTTGCGAAATTGTTGTATAAACTTTTTTTAATTGTGCAATTGTTTGTTTTTTCTGATAATTTGCAATCAGTGAAGGTATTGTCAATGCAGCAACAACACCGATAATGCCTAATGTAATTAATACCTCAGCTAATGTGAAGGCGGCTAGACGAATATTATCGAAGCAGGCTGCGTGTGCATTACATTCTGCAAGTGTAAAAACTTGTTTCATATATATTCCTCCAATACATCATAATTTATACTTATTTATATTGTAACACATTATATATATTAATGCAATACATCAATTTTAATAATGTATTGCATTCTTAAGTTAAAGCTACAATAAAGGTTTAATTAAAAAATGGATATAAAAAAAGAATTCGGGAAAATACTCAGAGAAATAAGAACTACAAAACATCTTACACAGGAAAAAATGGCTGAAAATATCGGAATACAGCCCGAAAATTATTCAAGGATAGAAAACGGACTTTCATTTCCAAAACCTGAAAATATAGTCAAAATAAGTAAAGTTTTAGGTGTTGAAATTGCTGAGTTATTTCAGTTTTCTCATCTCAATGATTATGACAGCATTTTAGAAACAATTATTGATAAGCTAAAAAGCGATAAAGACGCAACTGTGATGACGTACAAATTTTTGAAAAGTATAGGGAAAATTTGATATTATTTTTGTTCCCCTGAATCATTAAAGAGCTCATTACTTTAAGTAATTAGGAACAGGTTCACACAAAATTTTAAAGATTCTGAAACAAGTTCAGAATGACAAAAATTTTAGTTCGCTTTGTAAATCAAGTTCTTTATTATGATACTGAAAAACGGAATGCTTTATTTTACAACTTTATGCAAACCATGGGGTTTGTCGACATTTCTTCCCAAATCTGTTGCAATTTCAAGCGCAAGAAGCTGGGCAATTACAATAATACAAAAGGATTTTACAATTTCACTTTCGCATTTTATATCGATATTGAATTTTGTGTTTATTTTGTCGTTTGAACAGCCTAATATGCACAAAGGCGGGTTATAATCCTCTTCAATTTTGTTCAAATTTTTGATTGCTGTATAGCTTAATTCATTCACTGAAATGTGTATCATTGCGGGTTTGTTATTCAAAATTGCAACATGTCCGTGCATAAATTCGCCGAGGATATTTGAATAAACATTTATATAAGATGTTTCTTTAATTTTTAAAGAAGCTTCTTTTGCAAGAGCATATGAAATTCCGTCGGCTGTTATTACAATATTTTTATACTTGGATAAGAATTTTGCCATCTCCTTAATTTCAGGATGAAGCTCGTAAGAAGCTTTTATAAATGATGGCAGAGTTTTTAAGTCATTCAAATAGCCTGAAATATCAATGCCTTTATGTGCGGCATATTTCAGGACAAGCAGTGTGCAGCAAAGCATTTGCGTTGTTAAAGATTTTGTTGCCGCAATACTTTTTTCTTCACCCGCGCAGCAGTCAATCTTAAAATCCGAAGCCTCCCAGATTGTTGAGCCTTTTTTATTTGTAATGCAAAGTGTGCGCATTCCCAGTTCTTTTGCCTTTTTCAAGGCAGAATTTGTATCGGATGTTTCACCTGACTGGGTTATAAATACATATAAAAAGTCATTGTCTTTAGGCACAGCAGATTTCAGGAGAAATTCGCTTGAATAAATTGCGGCTGCTTCCATTCCTGCAATATTGCCGAAAAGATCAGCGGCAAATCTTGCACAATGGTATGATGAACCGCTTGCAACAATTATAATTTTTTGAACATCAGCAGGTATATCAAACAATATGTAGTTATTGTCATTAATATGTGTTTGCAGAAGATTTTCAAGAACATCTGCCTGTTCAAAAATTTCTGTTTCCATGCTGGTTTTGGGTTTATCTTTAAAAAGCATCAGACCTCACAAGTTAATCAAGTATTTCTTTCAATATTTCGTTAACGGCTTTCGGGTTAGCTCTGCCCTTTGTTTCTTTCATTACCTGTCCGACAAAGAAGCCCAGAAGCTGAACTTTTCCGTTTTTATATGCCGTAACCTGAGCAGGATTTGCATCACACACTTTTTGTGCAATTTCTTTAATAGCACCTGTATCAGATATCTGGCTCAAACCTCTTTTTTCAACGATTTCAGAAGCTTTTGAACCGTCTTTCATCATATCGACAATGATTTGTTTTCCGATGTTGTTTGAAATTGTATTTTTTTCGATAAGAGAAATTAATTCAACAAGATTTTCAGGAGTCAGTTTAGTTTCATTAATTTCAAGTTTAGTTTCTTTAAGGTATGCCGCAATTTCTCCCATAATGAAGTTTACGGCAATTTTTGGAGAAGCACCGAGTTTCAAAACTTCATCAAAGAAAAGTGCAAGCCCCATCTGTTCAACGATTACAGATGCATCGTATTCGCTCAAACCTAAGCTCATATAGCGTTCGCGTTTTGCCTGAGGAAGCTCGGGCATTTTTGCTCTGATTTCTTCCACCCATTCTCTTGAAATTTTTAAAGGCATCAAATCAGGTTCAGGGAAGTATCTGTAATCGTGAGCATCTTCTTTGCCTCTCATTGATTTTGTTTCTCTTGCATTGTCGTCCCACAATCTTGTTTCCTGAACAACTTTTCCGCCTTCTTCAACGATTTCAATCTGTCTGTCGATTTCGTATTCAATGGCTCTTTGAAGCGCCGAGAAGCTGTTTACGTTTTTAATTTCTGCGCGTGTCCCGAATTCTTTTGAGCCTTTAGGCATAATCGAAATATTAGCATCGCATCTCATAGAACCTTCTTCAAGGTTCCCGTCGCACACTCCGATATAGCGAACAATATTTCTTAATTCTTCCATATAGTTTCTTGCTTCTTCAGAAGATCTCATATCAGGCTCCGACACTATTTCAAGAAGCGGAGTTCCTGCTCTGTTTAAGTCTACAAGAGAATATGAAGATCCTGCAAGCCCGTCTGCACCTGCGTGAACAAGTTTACCGGCATCTTCTTCAAGGTGTGCACGTGTGATACCGATTTTTTTACCTTTAACATTTAAGTATCCGTTTACACAAATCGGTTCATCATATTGTGAAATCTGATAACCTTTAGGAAGATCAGGATAAAAATACTGTTTTCTGTCAAATTTGCATCTTTCGGGAATTTCGCAATTCAGAGCAAGCCCTGTTAAAATTCCCATATTAACTGCTTCTTTATTCAAAACAGGCAATACTCCTGGCATTCCTAGCGTAATCGGACTTGTTTCAGAATTTGGATCTTTACCGAATTCACAGCCGTCAGGGGCAAATATTTTAGACTTTGTTTTCAACTGTGCATGAACTTCCAAGCCTATAACAACTTCATATTTATCTCTTAAATCTTCCATTTTATCTCCTTGTTGTAGTTTTAAAGCTGTAAGGATAATTCTTAGAGCCTTTGTTCCCTAATATCCTGATGCTATTTTACCATAAACAAAGATTTGTAGTAAAGAGATTTTAATTAATAATTCATTTTCCAGCCTTCTTCAATAACCCTTGCGGCGCAGCCGTAGCCGCTAACGTTTTCGGGTGCATCTTTCAAAATTCCTTCTCCCGCGCATAAGGCGCTGTTAGTGCGCCAGTAATTGTCACCTGTGGCACTACCGTAAAATGCATTAGAATAATCTCTACTGTACACAGGATATAAATGAGCATTTTGTGCCACAATAAATTTGAATAAATCACGTCCGTATTGGTTTGGCATACGGTAACTGTTTACGTCAATTGTTACTTCCGCACAGAAATTATGTATAGTGCTCAATTCAGGATGTGCCACGTCTACACAGCCTTTAGGCTCAATTATATACATAGCCCCGTCAGGTGTCATAAATTTAAATCCTGAAGTCGAGCGCCAGTCAACATCTTCTGTAACTGTTGCAAATCTTGGCTTTAACGGTGTTGAGACTATATCAGACATAAGAGCAGTACCGTTTTTAGTTGTATTTATAACTTTAAGTGAATTAATTATTTCTTTTTCAAATTTGTCATTCCATGCACTGTTGCTGCTTTCTCCGTCAAAGACTCCTGTACAGATGATATCAGTGCATTCATGTCTGAACATTATAATTTGCATAGCCTGCTCGAACTGGCTTACTGATTTTTGAAGCTGGGTAACATATTCTTTTTCATGGTAATGCTTTACGATGCTGGGCATTGTAAGTGCTGCAACTACACCTATTATGGCAATAGTAATCATTACTTCCGCAAATGTAAATGCATTTTTTCCCAAAACAGCCTCCAATATATTTATTATAACCTATTTTTTGAAATTTTCAACTATTTCAATAAGTTTTGTGTGCATTTTTACATTATGAACGCGTATATAATCAATCCCATGCTCTATCGCAATTGTGTTGAGTGCAGTTGTGTAAATATCTTTTATTAAATTATCCTCACCTGTTAAATTAAGAAAGCTTTTGCGTGAAATCCCGAGCATTACAGGATAGCCGAGTGATTTAAATTCCTCACAGCGTTTTAAGATTTCAAAATTGTTTTCTCTTGTTTTGCCAAAACCTATGCCCGGATCAATTATGATTTTTTCAATACCTTTTGATCGGGCAAAATCAATTTTATGTTTAAGTGCAAGAAAGATTTCTTCAATAACATCTTCATATTGCGGGCAATTCTGCATATTTTCAGGCATACCTTTACAATGCTGGATAATAACAGGAACATGATATTTCGCAATTATATCAGGCATTTTTTCATCGTAATCAAAACCAGACACATCGTTTATGATATCTGC
Organism: Candidatus Gastranaerophilales bacterium; assembly: GCA_944323095.1. Lineage (GTDB taxonomy): Bacteria > Cyanobacteriota > Vampirovibrionia > Gastranaerophilales > Gastranaerophilaceae > Stercorousia. The sequence continues at coordinate 668 of CALURE010000045.1, read as the reverse complement.
ACCTGATTTAATGCATTCTTCTGCAACAATAGAGCTTCTTGTATCAATGCTTATTGTTATTTTATCTTTCGCAAAGTCTATTACCGGCAAAAGTTTTCGTAATTGTTCTTCTGCACTGACTGCATGCGAATACGGTTTTGTAGATTCTGCTCCTATGTCTATAATATCTGCTCCGTCATCTATCATTTCGAGTAAATGTTTTTTGGCATTTTCAAAATCATTGTACATTCCTCCGTCCGAAAATGAATTATCTGTAATGTTTAATATTCCTACGATGCGGCATCGTTTTTCGGTTGTTGATGAAGCGGTAATAAGTTTTTCCCCTAATTCTTTCAGTCCAAACGGCTGGAATTTCAGTTTTTCAGCAATTTTTTTAATTTGAGAAACAGAAGCGCCTAAAATGCAATCAGATTTTTCGGCTTTTCCTGTTATAACTTCTCTGTGTGTAGCGCAGTCTGCGCCGGCAGAGATTGCTGTTTGTTTCAGGATATTTGCCTGAGCCGGAGTTAGAGAATATATTTTTATATTTTTATATTCAAATTTTTCAACAGCTTTTGTTACATAAGATTTGTCAAATCCTATGCTGTTTAATTCTTTTTTTAAATCTGCATTTTTTAATTCTCTTAAAACAAAATCGTGCATAAGCTAAGCTTAGATCGGAAGAGCGT
>CALURE010000044.1 GCA_944323095.1 Candidatus Gastranaerophilales bacterium | reverse complement strand
TTCCGCTTCTTGCTGCAATACTTACAATAATCATCATTGATACAAGAAGAAAAATTACGTTAAAATCAACAAAATTAATAAAATAATCAGGATTTAAAATTCCGTTCACGGATTTTGACTGACTCACAAGCCCCAGCAAAATCGTAATGCCCGCACCGAGCAGAGCAATAGTAACCTTTGGAATTTTATCCAGTGCAATAAATATATATGCGATAAGAAGAATAGCAAATGATACCAATACACCATGCGCACACACAGCAGATTGTAAATGTTCCAGCAGCATATTTTCTAAAGCCTCCCGATTTTTATAACTTTTGTATTGAGTATAACACAAAACTTTTACGGAAGAATATATTTAGCATAAATAAGCCTGTGTAAATCATCGACATGCTGAATTTCAAAACTTGAATCAGGCGGCAGAATATAAACGGCATTAATACCATTGTCCAGAGTTCTTCCGGTACATCTTCTGCAATCAATACCTTTTGTACCGGCAGGAAGAACGATTCTCATAATATATCCACAGTCATTATGCCCTTCATAATTAACAGGATCAACCTGAGCCAAATCATCATCATAAACACGGGATGTTGCAACAAATGCTCTGTCTTTCAGTATAACCCCGTCATCTAAATCTTTTGCGAAATCAAGAGTTTCAAAATTATCCCAGATTTTTTGGGTTCTTATTCCTCTATAAACAATAGTCTCTTTTTCCAGTGGTTTAGCCTCATCCACAAGTTTCTTCAACCTGTTAACTTCCTCTACGTTAGAAAGGTCCATGCCTGCCCGCATTTTATCGTTATATTTGTAATCCGCTAAAAATGACATTACAGCATCAAAATCTTTATCATCCAATTCCCTTAAATCCGGTGTTAAAGGATCTGCAAACTTATAAAAAACTTCATCAGGACGGTATGCAAACATAGGAATTTCTTCACCATTATCCCTGTAGGCAATGAATTTTTCAGAAATATCAGCCCTTAATTTTTTCTCTGCTTCTCTCTTTAATTTTTCCTCTGTTTCATCATACGGAATTATTTTATCTATAATTTTTACCCCGGGATTTTCAGGCAACGGCGAAACAGCAGGTTTTACCTGTTGAATATTAACATCTTTACCGGATAAAATTCCGGCTTTTGCCCAATACGGATTATTCGGAGAAATTTTTAAAATATTATTTTTTCTGCTGCGGTAAATTCCTATACCTGCAATTGCAAAACTTGCAACAGCTGCAGCACCTGTCAGCCAGTTAACACCTGTTGAATTGCCGCTGTACTCTTTTTTCTCTTTAATATTTTCAGGCATGGCTTCAGGTTTTGCAGAATTGTTAACCGATGCCGCAATAATTTTCGTGTTATCAATCTTGTTTATTGAAAGCATGATTATACAAAACTCCTGAAAAAATTTTTTGCTAGTAAATTTTAAACCAATTCTAAATTGCCTGTCGTAAATGTTGAAATAAAACTTTTTATATCATCAGAGCTGATATAACATTTTAACTTTCCTTCCGGATATTTTTTATAATGGCAGGCAGAACATAGCACCATAAATTTTAATGTATCAAATATATTTAAATCCGATAAATCCATTGTTAAAACAGGACAATTATGAGTATTAATATATTTACTGAACTTTTCTATTTTAAAAGAATTATTTTCAACTTTATAATCAAAATTCTTTCTCATACTAAAATTTTCGTAAAAATTTTAACAAAAATTAAATATTTAAGTATTAAATAATACTTTTATACGATATTTATTATATAATTTTATATGCTGGGGGTTAAAAATATATGGAAACAGTTATAATGAGCGACAAAAAAATAAATGAAACTGCAAAAGAAGTTCTTGAAATAGAAGCAAATTCTATTCTTCGTCTTAAAGATAATATAGGGGATGACTTTGATAAAGCCGTAAATATACTTTATAACTGCAAAGGCCGTGTCATTGTTACAGGTATGGGTAAATCTGGACTTATCGGCAGAAAAATCGCTGCAACTCTGACATCTACAGGGACACCCTCATACTTTCTCCATCCTGCAGAAAGCACCCATGGAGATTCAGGAATTATAACGAGAAACGATGTTGTAATTGCAATCTCAAACAGTGGAGAAACACAGGAACTTTTAAATCTTCTCCCGCTGATAAAAAGATTCGGAGTAACCATGATTGGTATGACAGGAAATATGAATTCAACACTTGCAAATACCTCTGATGTTACTCTTGATATTTCTGTTGAAAAAGAAGCATGCCCGCTGAATAAAGCACCTACAGCAAGCACAACTGCAACTCTTGCAATGGGCGATGCACTTGCTGTTTGTCTGCTAGAAAAAAGAGGGTTTTCAGAAGAAGATTTTCTTATTTTCCATCCCTCAGGCGCACTTGGCAAAGGTTTTACTTACAAAGTTGCCGATCTTATGCTTACGGATACTGAAAAACTGCCTGTTGCAAAAGAAACCGACTCTTTTGCAGATGTTATAAAATTAATATCCGAAAAGAAACTCGGCATGGCTATGATTATTAATGAAAACGGCAGCTTAACAGGGGTTTTAACAGATGGAGATATCAGAAGAACCCTGATTAAATATCAAAATATCCGCCCGCTTCTGGCTAAAGATGTTATGTCCGTTAACCCCAAACACATCTCCGCAAAAGATTACGGGGCAAGCGCTCTTAATTTAATGGAAAAATACTCAATAACCGCTCTTGCCGTTGTTGATGAAAATAACAAACCTATAGGTGTTATACATATTCATGATTTGCTGAAAGCGGGAGTTGCATAAATGACAATTAAACTTGCTGCTTTTGATGTTGACGGAGTTTTAACGGACGGAAGTCTGACATTTGACGAAAACGGACATGAATATAAAACTTTTAATGCTAAAGACGGGCAGGGGATAGTAAATTTAAATAATGCCGGAATAATAACAGCAATAATTACGGCACGTGAAAACGGTACAGTTGCCCACCGCGCCAAAAATTTAAACATAAAAGAACTTCATCAGGGATGCAAAAATAAAATTGCAGTATTGGAAAAAATAATGCAAAAATACAATTTGAAATTTGAAGAAGTTGCATATATGGGCGATGATCTGCCTGATATCTGTATTCTGGAGAAAGTCGGATTAAAAGGCTGCCCTCTTGACGCTGTCGACGAAGTAAAAAAAATTGTAAATTTTATTTCGGCAAAAAACGGCGGACGGGGAGCTGTGAGAGAATTTTGTGATTACATATTAAAAGAAGGGAAAAATCCAAATGTTTGAAATTAAAACGCAGGCATTTTTTGCGGCAGCACATCACCTTTTGAACTACGAAGGCGAATGTGAAAACCAGCACGGACATAACTGGATGGTCGAAGTCTTTGTAAAAGGGAACACTCTTGATAAAAGCAATATCTTAATAGACTATAAAGTATTAAAAAAAGAATTAAAATGTGTTCTTGATCTTCTTGATCATAAAGATTTAAATGATCTGCCGGAATTCAACGGGGAAAGCCCATCAAGCGAAATGATATCCATGTTTATTTATAACAAATTAAAAGAACGCGTTGTACAACTAAGCAAAGTTACGGTATGGGAAACCCAAACTTCATGCTGTTCTTATTTTGAAGAAGAATAGTAAAAATATAGAAGAATAGAAGTTCAGATGCTAAGAAGACAGACTGTTTACAAGAGTTACTTTTGAGTTAAGCTATATTATTACCAGATATTATGAACTTCCGATTATAAAAAATTTAACAGTAATTAACAGAGAGGGAAAAATGAATTTTATACAGGCTATATTAATGGGGATAGTACAGGGATTGAGTGAATTTTTACCAATTTCCAGTTCCGCCCACCTTGTATTTACATCAAATTTTTATAAGGTTTTTAAGGGTATTGAGATTGTTCAGCATTCCAACGAAGAAGTTTTTTTTGATATTATGGTACATCTCGGGACTCTTGCTGCAGTATTAATCTTTTTCAGGAAAGATATTGCAAATATTATAAAGGCTATGTGGCATGCTTATAAAACAAAAGACTGGACAGATAAAGAAGCTAAACTCGGCTTATATATCATAACTGGAACAATTATCACAGTGGCACTGGCACTGCCGATAAATGAAATTGCCGAGAAATTAGTATATACACCGTCTGTTGTGGGAATTTTACTATTTATAACAGGTTTTGCACTTCTCTACAGCGAATATAAATCTAAAAAAATTGAAACAAAAAAAGAAAATATGGATTTAAAAACATCAATTTTTATAGGAATTGCACAGGGTTTAGCCGCACTACCGGGATTTTCGCGCTCCGGCTGGACAATAGCAACAGGTCTGTTTTGCGGACTGGACAGAATTACCGCAGCAAGATATTCATTTCTTTTAAGCATCCCGATAATTCTCGGAGCTTCCATGGTTTACCCGCTGATAAAAATTGATATCCATGAAGCAGCACAGTATAACTGGAATGCAATAATCACAGGAACATTAATTTCAGGAGTTGTTGGATACATTTGTATCAAATATTTTATGAAATTTATATCCAGATTTTCACTTGCAATATTTGGATATTACTGCATAACTGCGGGAATTTTCACGACAATATTTTTTACAATTTTCGGATAAAGAATTTTGTAAAAAAATGTAAAATTGCTTTAAATTTACTGTCAAAAAATAATATTCACAGACCTTGTAATATTACAGCGATGTGTGTGGAGTAAAAATGATTTTACCGATTAGCAATAATGTACAAAACAAAATAAATTTTTCTGCAGAAGGCAAAGGAAAAGAAAAAAAGCAGTTAGAATATGAACATGACACGCTTTTAAACAACAATCCTGTCACACGCACCAATATAGCTATAGACAAATTTCAAAATATGCTCACTGTCTATCCGGCAAAAGGGCTTAAAGGCAGCAAAAATGCAAACTTTTATGAATTTCTGACAATGGGAACCGTCCCATATCTTGTCGGAAGTGCAACACTAATGGGTGTATTCAATTATGCCAATAAGCATTACAAACATTTTGCGAGTGTAAAAGCCTCTGAACTCGGGAGGAAAATGGCTCTTGGGGTGCTTTTATATGCGGCATTCAAAGGTATTTCAAAAACATTTATTAATACTCCGGTAAAACTTTTAACAGGTATTGATCTTGAACAGCCTTATGCAAAAGTAATTTATGAACTGCCTGATGACGTTAACGACACAGATATAACAAGTATTGAACATCATAAGGTATTTGAAAGCGTAGAGTTCTCACGCTGGGATTTGCTATACGGGGATGAGAGTAAAGGTGAAAAAAGAAATTTCCGCTATGATAAAATCGCAAAAAAACTCGGCATGGGCAAAAATCTGAAAGATTCGGATCAGGAAGTAAAACCCCGCATAAAAGAAATCGTTGTAAAATCAAATCTTGCTAAAAATATATCATCTTATCTCTGGGCTGCAACAGGAGTAGCACTTGCGTTTCAACAGCCATGGGATGATTATTTTCAGGTCATGACTTTCAAATTCTGGAAGGGGAAAGAATTTAAAAAATCAATGAGTTCTTTTGTAAAAAGTTTGAAAAAGAGTGCAAAAGCTTTTTATAAAGGAGAAGGATACGGCATCAAAAAACAGGCCGGAAAAATACTTCTTTTTTCAGCAATATTGTCTTCTGTATTAGGAGTTGTTAATACAATGTCAAGCTCTAAGAAAATTTCTAAAACAGATGCAGCAGATGTTATTAAAAAAGATGACAGGTACGTGGTAAATTAATATGACATCAAATTTAATTCAAAATTACATAGTGAATAAACCGGCGGGAGCAAAACAATCAACCGGTGAAAATAAAAGCCCCAGAAAAAAACCTGCGCCTTATTTTGATATTCAGCATGAATTAAATAACAAAACTTTTATAAAACCTCTTGAAGGAAAAGGCAGACTTCTTAACGGCAATATATTTAACGCTCCTGCTATGATGGTAAAGGATGTAATATATGATGCTAAAGCTTTCAAACATGCCGCAAAAGGAGAAGCTAATGACCACGAACTCGGGAAATTAAATGATGTGGGCTTAATGCTCGGCGGTCTTGCAATAGCCGGTTATCTTGCATCAAAAAAACAAACCCCGATGACTAAAGGAATGGAATTTATCGGTCTCGGTTCATTTTTAGCATCAATGGCGATCTGGCCGAAAATTGCAATACAGCTTCCTGCATATTTAATTCACGGAGTAAATGTACAGAAAGAATATGAGGACAGCTTCGGACGTAAAAAACCGTTTTATCAGGACCCTCAATTTATCCCCTGGGATCTTTATTCCGATAAAGAAATAGATAAAATAGGCGATAGGCTGGGAGTACCTAAAAATATTCCTAACAGACGAGATTTTATACAGGAAAAAATGCGAAAAATTGCAATCCAGAATAACACTTTATGGATGCTTACAGCAGGTTTTGCAACCCCGATTATGAGTGCATTAATATGCAACCAGCTTGAAAAACCTCTTGCTGCTTTTCTTGATGCAAGAAAGAATAAAAAAGCTGATAATATTTTAAAACATTTTGATAAGTATGCAAAAAAATATAATTCGCATTCTACTGAAAAGAAATTAGCCGGTATAATAGAAGTTTATAAAGATAAACCGGTCACCCCCGAACTGGAAAGACTTATTCAGGATACACTTACTGAAGGATTTGACTTTGTAACCGAACAAAATATTACAAAAGATCTTAAAAAAACATTCCGTCTTAACAGAATGTACACTATAAATGAAAAAACTTCTAAAATTATTTGTGAAAATTTAAGAAAACAGTTTAACGGCAAAAACTATAGTGAAGAATTTTTAAACGTAATTTTGCCTAAAAAAGAAGACATGATTAGAATCATGAATAATGCTGAATTGTTTAACAAACAAATCCCTTTTAAAGACCTGCCGAAAATTGATTATAACATTATAACTTTTATAAGCGAAAAGGTAGCAGAATATAATAAAAAAGTTCCTGCTGATAAACAGGAAGATATCAGTTTAATTAAGAAAATTCTGTTTTCTACCACAGAAAAAAATCACCCTACAGCTAAAGTGCGTCCGCAAATGATTGTGAATACGCTAAATGAAGCATTACAGGTTAAATTAAAAACAGTTGCAAAAGCTTTTGATGATTTTAAAGCTAAACATAATGCTTTGAATAAATATGCCGTATTAAAAATAGGTTCGGCTCCGGAAACTGTTATTGCAAACTACTGGAATAATACTGCAGATGATATGCTGAAAATTCTGGGGCTTACTCCTAAAGAAATCGAAAAAGGACGCCTCCACAGAAATGTTATGGGCAAAATTTTACGTGAAAAAATTGAACATATCGTTTCTGATGATAAAACATATAAAAAAGTAATTAATGAAATTGTTAAAAAGATTGCCGTTATAAATGAAAAAATAAAATCAAAAGATCTGACAAATTCAATGCTTTCAAAAGCATCAACTTCCAACAAATATGACGAATTAATTGACGACATATTCGGAAAATTTGCTAAGAAACTAAAAGAGTCAAACATTGAATTTATCAAAACATCAGAAGCAATCTGCGTTACTGATGAAAGATACTCGGGCGGAACATTAAAACAGCTTCAAAAAACATTTGTCAGAGACAGACTCCTCGGAGTAAAAAGTTCATTCTACAGAATAATAAATACTCTTGATTTTTACAGACGTGTTGCAACAAACGCAAACGGAATTAAAGGACTTGAAAATAATCCTAAAGAAATTAAAGAAGAACTTGTAGAATTATGCAAAAGAATGACAATCCAGGGAAGATCTTCAGATAATACAACTAAATTCTATATGCTGAGAAATCCAAATCCTTCAACAAAAGATGCTCCTTTGGAGGTAAAAGACGGAAAAGTTGTGAATGAATTCTTCGGGCATGCAGCTGAAACCACAGATATCCCGGGTGATAAATACTTCTATCAAAATGCGATGACAATGATGTTTGACGGAGAAATGCATAAAGATACATTAGATGCTTTGAGTACTTCAAGTATAAAGAATGAAGTTAAAACATACAGACAACTTATCCTTGACAAAATTGGCGGAGAATATTATTTTGCAAAACCGTACCACTTGATAAGAGACCAAAATCGTACAAGTTCAAAAATTAAATTTTTATTAAACGGTGTCCCGCTTGATGAATTCTTCTACAAAACAGGCCAGCAGGCATATAACACAAGAAAATGGACAAAAATATTCGGCGGGTTCGGTGCCGGTTTGTTAGGTGTAACAGTTTTAGCACAATTTTTCTTCGGAAAAATGAAAAATCCCGAAGTAACGAATGGAGTAAAAAATGATTAATGCAACAAACTTACTCGCTATTAAATTACAACAAATTAATGCTTCAAAATCTCAAAAAAGCGAAGAAAAACCGGTTTTTCAGGCAGATAATCAGAGCAAAAGCGGTTTAATCAATGCATATTTAAATAATCTGGCATTAATCAATACTCCTGCTGTAACAAAAACTGAAAATACTTCAATAGAACATTATCATAACAATTTAAGAACAATGTTTATGAATAATGAGGCCAAAATACTTGCAATTATTCCGAGAACATTTAATGCAAAAGATTTAAACGGGAATGACTATATTGACGGAAATGAACAGCACGGAACATTTTTGAATGCAATAGAACGTCTGGATGAAGTTAAAGCTCAGGGCTTTAACACTCTTCATGTACTTCCGGTTAACCCGCCAGGAAAAATGAAAGCTATGGGAACAGCCGGCTCCGTTTATGCGCCAAAGGATCTTCTGGCAATTGATCCGAACTTAGTTGACCCCAATGATCCGAGAACTGACAAAGAACAGTTTAAAGCATTTATAGATGAATGCCATAAACGCGGAATAAAAGTTATGCTGGATATGCCAAGCTGTGCTTCTTATGATATGTTCCTTGAACATCCAGAATGGATGGCAAAAGAACGCGACGGACTTGCAAAAACTCCTCAGGGCTGGAATGATATAAGAATGTTTCAGCCGTGGGAAGATGAAGGGAAAAGAACTCTGAATCCGAAATTGCTGGAGCTGCACAAACAATTTGTTGATATGTGCATTGACCTTGGAATAGACGGCATACGTTCAGATGTTGCAAGAGCAAAACCTGTTGAATTCTGGGATATAATAATACCGTATTCCAGAATGAGAGATCCTGAATTCGCCTGGCTTGCAGAAACTTATACTTATGAAGATGCTTCTCCACAGGCTAATATGGCATTTGACAGACCGGAAGATTCTCTAAGAGCAGGATACGACCTTATTTACGGACAATACCACATATTCCATGAATGGCCTACTGCAACCGTATTTATGGATTACGTAAAAGAAATGCTTGATATGTCATATAAACTTCCCAAAGGTAAATCTTTGATAGGCTCATTTGCAACACATGATGATATATCACCGATGTTCCACGGAGGGGCTGAATATTGTAACCTGACAATGGGTCTGCAGGCAACACTTCCGATGGTAAATCCATATATAGTCGACGGTTATCAATCCGGCGATGATTACATGTATTCATTCGCAAACCAATATAATCCTGTCACGCAGACTGATAACCACGAAATGACCGTTCATAAAGGTAAACTTGATTTGTTTAACCTCTCGAGAAAACCTGGAGGCACCCAGCCTGAAATTGGTCAGTTTATGACAAGTGCATTTAAAATGCGTGATAAATATCTTGATGTAATAACGAAAGGAACATTTATACAGCTTGATAAAACAGACGACAAAAATGATCAGATAATAGCTTATGCAAGACACCTGAACGGAAAAACACTTCTTGTTGTTGCTAACAAAAATATAAACCGCTCGGTTGCCTGCAAAATAAAAGTTCCGACATTAAAAGAAAATCAGGAGTTGAAGAATCTGCTTCCGTCATACGGAAAAGAAAGTCTGCTGCAGGCAAGAAACAATGAACTCTGCGTTGATTTAGGCCCTGCAAGAATTCATGTTTTTGAAATAGACACTCCTAATATTGAAAAATTCTCAGATAAAGTATATAAACAAAATTTGTAAATTAGATGAGCCACATTAAATAAACATCAAAGGTAATGTAACTATTTATTTAAAAAGTTGCATTATCTTTTTTGATTTTTTAAACCTTTTGAGTTAAAATATTCGGGCGAGGTAAAAATTTTAACATAACCCCACAAAAATTTTTACAAAATTATCAAAAAGGATTAAAAAATGCTACAGGAATTTATTAGTTCAAAAATACACAGAGCGACAGTTACAGATGCAAATTTAAACTATGTCGGTTCAATTACGATTGATGAAAGCCTTATGAAAGCTTCCAAAATAAAAGAATGGCAAAAAGTTGACATCCTTGATATCAATAACGGCGAAAGATTTCATACATATGTAATCAAAGGAAAAGCCGATTCCGGAATGATATGCCTGAACGGTGCGGCAGCGAGAAAAGTTCAGCCGGGTGACAAAATAATAATTATTGCATACGGTTTGTACAATCCTGACGAAATGAAAGATTACAAACCAACAATAGTAATTGTAGATGATAATAATAAAATAATTGATAAATAATAAAAAACACCTGATCGGTGTTTTTTTATTTTATCTGTAATTTGTAAATTGAAGCGGATAATCATATTTATCTTCATTTGAACGAAGAAGCTTTATGACTTCCTGAAGATCATCTTTACTTTTACCGGAGACACGCACCTGATCCCCCTGAATAGAAGCCTGAACTTTAAGTTTGGAATTCTTGATATCAGCAGTAATACTCTTTGCAAGTTCCTGACTTAAGCCTTTCTTAAGTTTATAGACCTGACGAACATTACCTCCAAGTGCATTTTCTTTTGGCTGCGGGTCAAGAATACGTATGCTTAAATTTCTTTT
>CALURE010000043.1 GCA_944323095.1 Candidatus Gastranaerophilales bacterium | reverse complement strand
ACAATGGAGGTTGCATTTGCTTTATCTGAAATTAAATCTTCTCTTATTGTTTTTTCTGTTGGAATAAGCGGCTCAAAGTGTCTTTGTCCTGATGGTTGTTTTTTAGAGGTAAAGTATTTTGAAACAAGTTTCATTGTTTCATCCGGTTTTACATCTCCTGTTATTACTGTAACCATATTGGCGGGATAGTAATTGTTATTGAAATAATTAACAACATCTTCTCTTGAAAGGTTTGTAATATTGTCTGTTGTCCCGCCGATCAAATCGGTTGAAGTTGATTTAATTCCGTATAAATTTTTAATCATTTTATTAACAGCGAGATTTTGGGGATCCGAGGTAATCATATTGATTTCGGAATTAACAATGCCTTTTTCTTTTTCAAGTTTTTCCACTGCAAAAAGTGGTGTTTCAAGCATAGAGGCGTGAAGTTTTATTTTATTTTCAAGGTCATTATCATTTAGCAGATTTGAGCTTATGTAATAATTAGTTTCTGCAAAGCCTGTGGAAGCATTTGTTGAAGCTCCCATTTTATCAACCTGTTTGAAGAAATCTCCCTGCTCAAGCCCCTGAGAACCGTTAAATAAGTTATGTTCTATATAATGGCTTATACCGCGGAGTTTGTCAGGTTCATTCATTGAACCTGTGTTAACATAAGTTCTTAAAACTGTTTCTCCCTCCTGAGGAACAATGATTACTTTTTGACCGTTTGCAAGTTTGTAGCAGTAAGCTTTTGTATCATACGGAAAATTCATTTCGCCTGTTTTTGTATATGCCATAGGAGTTTTTACTGCATAATCAGGCTGAACATTACTAAGTTGTTCAACCTGCGGGTTTGTTTGAACATTACTACCTTTAAATACAGGTTTATGATTTATTTGATAATTATTTACACTGTTAATTGAATTTATTCTAAACACATGTATATTAAAACTTTAACAAGAAAATAATTGCTAATTTGTTTAATTTTTGTAAATAGTCTGTTCTCTGTCAGGTCCGACACTTACTATTGAAATAGGTACTTCCAAAAGTTTTTCAAGACGTGAGAGGTATTTTTTTGCATTTTCAGGAAGCTTTGCGTATTCTTTAATTCCTGTAATATCTTGCCTCCAGCCTTCATGATTTTCGTAAACCGGTTCCAGATACTTATGAATAAATACATCTGTCGGGTAGCTTGTGTAAATATTTCCGTTTCTAGTGTCTTTGTAAGCTGTACAGATTTTTATTTCATCAAAAGTATCAAATACATCGATTTTTGTTAAAGCTATTGAGGTTAAACCTCCAACCAGAACGGCATATTTCATTGTTACCGCATCAAACCAGCCGCAGCGTCTGGGTCTGCCTGTTGTGACTCCGTATTCGTGACCAATTTCGCGGATTTTGTCTCCAGTCTCATCTGTTAATTCCGTAACAAAAGGCCCTTCTCCGACTCTTGTTACGTATGCTTTTGCGACCCCTATAACTTCATCTATCATTGTAGGACCGTAGCCAGAGCCTGTTGCAGCACCTCCCCCTATAGGATTGGATGAAGTTACAAAAGGATATGTACCGTAATCTATATCAAGCATTACACCCTGTGCGCCTTCAAAAAGAATTGCTTTTTTATCGCGTTTTGCATCTTCAAGTTCTTTTTGCCAGTCAAAACAGACATAGGGTTTGAAAATTTGGGCATATTTTTCACAAAGAGCAAGAATACAGTCTTTTGTATAAGGTTCAAGTCCGTAGACTTTTTCAAGAGTTTTGTTTTTTAAAGGCAGGATAATATCAAGTTTTTCAGACAGTGCATCTTCAGAATACAAGTCCTGAACTTTCAAGCCTATTCTTGCCATTTTATCAGTGTATGTGGGACCAATTCCTTTTTTAGTTGTACCTATTTTCCCTTTGCCTGCCGTACTTTCAGAATACCCGTCAATTTCCGTGTGATAAGGCATTGTGATAGAGGCAAGAGGATTAATTTTAAGCCCCGAAACGTCAATCCCCTCTTTTATAAGCCCCTGAATTTCTTCTTCGAAGTATTCAGGCAGAATAACAGTTCCTGCTCCTATAAAGCATGTTTTACTTTTATATAAAATACCGGATGGAATAAGGTGAAATTTAAAAGTCTTGTTATGAGCAACAACAGTATGGCCTGCGTTACAGCCGCCCTGATATCTAATAATTAAATCGGCATCCTGCGCAAGTAAATCCGTAATTTTAGCTTTTCCTTCATCGCCCCATTGAGCGCCTACTACAACCTTATTCATATCCCTCTTATCCTTTCTTTGAAAAACAGGTCAATTACTTATTTATTTTAGCACAAAAAGATTATAGAATATTGAGTTTTTCAATTCCTTTTAAATTTTCAAGCATAAGTTTGGATGCATTATATAAAGATGCTTGCGCCCAGCCAAGCGGAGTGTGTGTCCCTGGTACAAAAATAATTTCATCTTTCGAATTTGTTACTGCCTGATATGCTTCCGGAATTTGGAAAGGAGGACATTCTTTTCCGTTGGCTTTGTATGAATTTTTTCCTGTTATGCGGGCATATGCGCGGTTTATATATTCTGTTTCTTTTTTTATTGCTTTGACTAAAAGCTGTGTTGTTTTTTTGTCAGTTTTGCCCTCGTGTGCAATTTTTTCTAATAGTCTTTTTACGGCTATTCCATAACTTCTAGAAATATCACTTGACATAAACCATTGAGCTTCTGTACCGAGCGGAGGAAGATTAGAGTTGTTAGCTTTATGACCTGATGTCATATTCAAATACCTGTCGCCTTCGTAACGTATAACTCCGTTTGATCTTACAATTTTACCGCGTTCAAGGTAATTCATTCTGTTCATAATTTCAAGAGCATCTTTGTATGCATCATCGTCAAATTTTTCGGTATGAGGAATAAAACTCAGTGCTCCGTCAAAAATTCTTTCAAATCTGGAAGGAACTTCCTCCGTACTATTTGATTTAATACGGTATTCTCCAATTTTCAGCATATTTTTCAATTTGTTTTCATCTTCAAATATTTTGCCGTTTTTTGCAGATAGAAGCCGTTTGCGTACTTTTAAAATTTCTGCGTTATCACTTGGAGAATACATTAAATCTATTATTTTTCTAAACCCTTCATTAATTACTGCAGTATCGCTTGAGGGGGTTATGTTAAATGTTTTTTCTTCCCACGGTCCTGTTGATTTACTGTAAGGATAAACAATTTTTTCGAGATAGGCAGTGATATTTGTAACTGCATCAATAGTGTTTTGGGAAATATCAGAGGCTTTTTTATATCCGTATTCAGCACCGTTTAATCCGTCTTTAATCAACTCTGACATTGTTTTTAAATAAAGTCCTGCTGATTCAAGCCTTGTATGCGGGAACCATTTATGCGTTCTCATATTTGCAGGGTTAAATACATGTCCGATACCAAATTTTGCCGTAGATGCCCAGTCATGGTTTAATTCATATCCAAGCGGGTTATGTATAACTTTATTAAAATATCTTTCCTGTTTCTTATAGAAGTTTGAGATATTTTCCATTAAGGGAACTGCATTTTGCGGGTATTTATCTTTTAAAACAGGCATGTAATTACAGCTGTCCGTAACCCATACCAGTTTACTCATAAGAGGATTTTCCGCCTGCGATATCAAACTTGTTTTTACATAATGTGTATCAGGATTAATATCAAGTTTAAATACACCGTTTTTTTCTGCAAAATTAAACAGGTTTTTAAATGTTTTGAAAGTATATGATTGTGAAAGTTTTTTTGCTATTTCTTTATTGTGAATGGTAATTTCGTAATTTTCAAATAATTTGTGAACAGGTTTATAATTATCAAAAACATTTTTGACTGGAAGTGTTCCGCTGAAAGATACAGTGTCATAAGATAGCTGATTATTCAAAGAGATTGATGCTCTGTTATTTTTTCTGTAATTCGCATACGGTTTAAAATTAAGCACGGTTCCGTTTAGCGCTGGTATAAACATTTATACTTTCTCCTTTTTATTATTAAGCTTTAAAAAACGACAATAAGATTTTTTGCTATTGAAACCAATATTTTTTTACAGTTTGTAACTAAATAATGTTAATATCCGGAGTTTCTTCACCGCCGGCATTTTTAATTATTTTTATTAATTCAGGAATAACTTCAAAAACATCCCCGACAATACCGCTGTCGCTGACTTCAAATATCGGAGCTTTTTCATCGTTATTTATGGCAATAATTTTATCGCTGTCCAGCATTCCGACAATGTGTTGAATTGCGCCTGAAATTCCGCAGGCAATATAAAGTTTAGGAGTAACTGTTTTCCCAGTTTGTCCTATCTGAATATCAGGTGATGCAAGCCCCATATCTACGGCTCCGCGGCTTGCTGCAACACTCGCTTTCAAACATTGTGCAAAATTTTTCAGCAGTTCAAATCCTGCTTCATTTTTCATTCCCCTGCCGCCGGCTACAATTATATCGGCACTGTCAAGTTCATTAATCGCCGTATTCAATCCTTTTACGAACTCTATAAATTCAACTTTTTTATTAATATTATCTATTTCAGGTTTAATATAAATAAATTTTGTATCTTTTACGATATTTTCAGGCGCGGGTTTAAAAACTTTCGGTCTGACTGTCGCCATTTGCGGTAAAGTTTTGCACAAAATTGTTGCCATCAGTTTGCCGCCGAATGTCGGACGTGTAGCGGCGAGCTGTCCTTTTTCGTTAATATCAAGCCCTATGCAGTCAGCCGTTAATCCTGTATGTAATGACGACGAAATCCTCGGTGCTAAATCTCTGCCCTGTGTTGTAGCACCTACAAGTATAATGTCAGGTTTAATTTCTTTTATAATATCAACTGCAATCTTTGAATACAATTCTGTTGAGTAATGTGTTAATCTGTTATTCTCTGCAATATAAACGTAATCAAAACCGGAATTAATAAATGCTTCCTTAAAATTTTCCGCCAATCCTGTTTTACATATTAAAAGAGCTGAAACAGATGCATTATCCAGCTTTTTTGAAAGCCCCTGTGCCTTGTATGCAAGTTCAAAAACGACAGTATGGAGATAATTTTCTCTGGTAACTTCTGCATATATCAAAATATTACTCATTGCAAATTCCTCCAAATTCTTTTATTTTTTCAGCTAAAGTGTTGCAATCAGTGCAAATTTCGCATTTACCCCTGTTGTGTTCAGGACGGAATGCTTTGCTTACATATGTAGGTGAGCCTTTAATCCCTGTTTCTTCCGGAGTTAATCCGATATCTTCCATAGAAAGAATTTTAATTTCCGTATTTTTTGCTTTTATAATACCGTTAATGGTCGGCCGTGTTGGTTCATCAAATCCTTTTAAAACACATATAAGCGCAGGAAACTCTGTCTTAACTGTTTCAAGACCTTCTTCCGTTTCACGTACAGCATAAATGCATTTCCCGTCACATTTTGACAGTTCTTTTGCATAAGTTACCTGTGGAATATTAAGCTGATTTGCAATACTTGGTCCTGTCTGTGCAGTATCTCCGTCAACAGCAAACTGTCCGCATAAGATTAAATCAAAATCAGGTATGTATTTTTTTATTGCGGCTGCAATCGTTTTGCCTGTTGCATATGTGTCGGCTCCTGCAAATTTTTTATCGGAAACTAAAACTGCTTTATCACATCCTGTTGCAACGGCCTTTTTTAAAATATCTGATGCCTGTAAAGGCCCCATTGTAAGAACTGTAATTTCTGTATTTTCTATGGATTTTTTAAGTTTTAGAGCTTCTTCAATTGCATAAAGATCATAAGGATTTATAATACTTTCAACACCTTCACGCTGAATGGTATTATTTTCTGTCCACTTAATATCTGTAGTGTCCGGAACCTGTTTTATACAAACAATGATTTTCATTAACAAGAACCTTATCTGCGCTGCTGTGCGGCTTTTTGTTTTGCGGTTGTCTCTAATAAAGCGTTGTAGGCAAGCATATACATAGAACATTTTCTGACACTCGGTACATACCAAGCACAGCTGTCAAGTGTACAAACTTTATCAATATCCGAGCCGGCGCTCATTAGCGGACAATATGGAATATCTTTTGCCATAATTTTTTCTCCTATTTATCTGATATTGCAGATGCTTGTTTTAGCAAATTACAATTTTCATCACGTTTTCTTTCCTGATCTTTATAAATTTTAGTTCTGTTAATAACTTCGTCAAAATCAATTTTATGTGCATCAAAATCCGGACCGTCAACGCAGGCAAATTTTGTTTCACCGCCGACAGTAATGCGGCAGGCGCCGCACATGCCTGTTCCGTCAACCATAATCGGATTCATGCTTGCTTCAGTATAAATGCCTTTGTCACGGGTTAAATCTGCCACTGCTCTCATCATAGGCATAGGACCTACTGCTATTGCATAGTCTATTTTTTCCTGATTAATAAGCCTTTCTAAAACTTGAGTAACAAACCCTTTTTCGCCTAAAGAACCGTCATCTGTAGTTATGAAAAGTTCAGTGCAGGCATCTTTCATTTTATCCTGCCAGAATATAAGGTCTTTATTTCTTGCTCCCATTATCATATAAACTTTGTTTCCGGCATCTTTAAATGCTTTTGCAATTAAGTAACACGGTGCAGCGCCATATCCGCCGGCCAGACATACTACTGTGCCGTATTTTTTTATGTGTGTCGGTTTGCCGAGCGGACCTACTACATCATGTATTTCATCCCCTGTATTTAAAGCTGCTAATTTTTTTGTTGAATAACCTACTGCCATAAAAACAAGTGTTAATTCACCTTTTTCTTTATTTACATCTGCTATTGTCAAAGGAACTCTTTCGCTGTTTTCATCAGCTCTGAATATAATAAACTGTCCGGCTTGAGCATTTCTTACAACATAAGGCGCATCAACTGTTATTTCATATTGATTAGGACAAAGCTCTTTTTTTGCCAGAATTTTGTAACCCATAGTTATCTCCTTATTCTACAGATATTATACTATAAAAGTTAAAAATTAGAAACAGTTTTTTTATTAATTCTGTTAATAATATATTTGGCTAAGGTAATATTTGTCAATGTAGTTTATAAAATATTACGGAGGAAATTAAATGGATGAAAGAGAGGAAAATTTTAAATATTCGTGTGATGATAAAGCTCTATATTTTAAAAGAATAGAATGTAAATCTTTGTGCCATAAACATAATTCAATATCTCCTGATATGGTCGGATTGAGACAGGAATTGATAAAAAAAATCTTAGGTAAAACAAAATCAATTTTTTTCATTGAACAGCCTTTTATGTGTGATTACGGCTGTAATATTGAAATCGGCGAAAATTTTTATTCAAATCATAATTTATTGATACTTGATAGTGATAAAGTGATTTTTGGTGATAATGTTTTAATCGGCCCGAATTGTTCGTTTTTCACAACAGTACATCCTCTTAATCCTGATATGCGTGCAAAAGGTATGGAAACGTCAAAGCCCGTAAGTATCGGCAATAATGTCTGGATATGCGGCAATGTTACGGTTTTACCCGGTGTTGTAATCGGTGATAATTCTGTTATCAGCGCAGGCAGCGTTGTTACCAGAGATGTGCCCCCAAATGCACTTGCAATGGGGGTTCCATGTAAAGTGTTAAAATATTTGCAGTAAACATTATCTTTCTGTTTTAAATTTGTAATCAGGTTTTGATTTTAATTTTTCTTCTATTTGCTCAAAAGTCAAAAGTCCCTGTGTTGCGCCAAATTCAGAAACAACACCTGCAGAATTGACAGACGCATACATCAAAGCTTTGCCTATGTTAAGTTTGTTTCTGTCAAGAGCAGCGCAGAATGTTGATGCAAAAGCATCGCCTGCTCCCAGTGTTGAAACAACAGGTCCCTCAAAAACCGGACAGAAGTAAAATTTATGTCCGTCATAAGCGTATGCACCTCTGCCACCGTCTGTGATTACTATAATCTGGTAATCTCTGACTTTTAATTTTTTGAACATCTCTTTAATATCAGGATGAATAAGGCAGTCCGAATATTTTTCATCTCTTGTATCAGGTCTTACCTGAATTTGAGTTGCAAGCGAAGCTTCTTCTTTGTTCATTACAACAATATTAGCGTTATCAAGAATTTTTTTGAGATAATTAAAACCTTTTTTAATGCTTGTAGAGCCGGCATTAAAGCATACATAAACATTATTGTCGCTTGCAAAGTTTGCGATATCATCCAGAACTTTTGTGCTGTCGCCGTTCATCGGGGCGATATATAAAAGTTTTGCTTTTTTTATTGCATCAAAATTAATGTCCGATTTTTTTATCTGCGCATTTGCTCCTCTGTGCGCTAAAACTGTTCTGTCACCCTGAAAACTTACAAGAATAATTGAAAAACCTGTGCTGACTTTTTTATCCTGAATAATATTTGATAGATCGACATTTTTATCTTTAAAAGATTCTAAAATTCCCTTAGAATAAATATCATCGCCAATTTTAAATATTGCGGATGTTTTGTAGCCGAGATTTGCAAAATTTACGGCAGTATTTACACCGCCGCCTCCTACTTTTGAAGCAAAATCAGTTATTTCAACTTTTGCACCATACGGGTAGCTCATAAATTCAGATTTTTTATTTTTTGTATAAACGGAAACAATATTTGCATCATCGCTTTCAACAAATACATCCATTGTTGCGCTTCCGATAGTTATAACATCGCACATCTTTTTTATCCTCCAGTTAATTTTAGCGTAACACAAAATAATATAAAAAACACCATTTTGTTATGTTAAATCCAGAGGAATTTCTCTATATGATTCTGAAACAAGTTCAGAATGACTATTTAGACAAAATGGTGTTTGATTATTTATTGTGTTTATTAGTTAAATTGAGCTTTTTCTTCTTCGGTTACTCCTTTGATAGTGAGGTTAACTCTGCCTTTATCGTCGATTTTGATTACTTTGACAATAACTTCGTCGCCGATATGAAGATGCGGTTCAATTGTATCAATTCTCTCATTGCAAACCTGAGAAATGTGAACCATACCGTCTTTGCCGGGAGCAAGTTCTACAAATGCCCCTATAGGTATGATTCTTACAACTTTCCCTTTTACGACCATACCGGGTTCGGCTTTGAATGTTAATTCTTTAATCATTCTCTGAGCAATTTCAGCGCCTTCCTGATCGTTAGAGGTAATTGTTACAACACCTGAATCCTGAATATCAATTTCGGCACCTGAAGCGTCGATGATTGCTCTGATTTGTTTTCCGCCGGGGCCGATTACTGTTCCGATATCTTCAACAGGAATTGTCATTGTTGTAATACTTGGAGCATACGGTGACAGATGATCTGCCGGTGCTGAAATTACTTCTCTCATCTTGCCTAAGATATGAAGTCTGCCTTCTTTTGCCTGAGCTAAAGCGCGACGGAGGGTTTCGTTTGCTATACCTTTGGCTTTCATATCCATTTGAAGAGCAGTAATCCCTGTATCGTTCCCTGTAACTTTAAAGTCCATATCGCCTAAAAAGTCTTCGATACCTTGAATATCAGTTAATACAACGGGTTCTTTGCCTTCTTCTGTAATCATACCCATTGCAACACCGCCAATCATGCATTTAACCGGAACTCCGGCATTCATCAAAGCCATAGATGAACCGCATGTAGATGCCATTGATGTTGAACCGTTTGATTCAAGAACATCTGATGTAACACGGATTGTGTAGCCAAATTCTTCCTGTGACGGCAGTGCGGGTATATTTGCTCTTTCTGCAAGATTCCCGTGTCCTACTTCACGTCTGCCAGGGCCTCTCAGAGGTTTAACTTCACCTACTGAAAATCCGGGGAATATATATTTGTGCATATAAGTTTTTTCAGTCTGCGGGTCAACTCCGTCAAGTTCCTGTTTCATTCCGGGGCCTGCAAGAGTTGCAACAGATAATACCTGTGTTTGTCCTCTTGTGAATACTGCAGAACCATGAGCTCTCGGCAATACACCGACTTCACACCAGATAGGACGAACTTCATGAGGCTTTCTTCCGTCAGCTCTAACACCTTCGTCAAGAATCATTGTTCGCATAATATGTTTTTCTGCATTTTTGAATTCTTCTGCAACAAAGTCGATGCCTGTTTCTTCCATAATTTTTTTGATGTAATCATCTTCAGGAAGAGCATCAATTTTTTCTTTGACAAGTTTTTTAGCTTCTTCAAGCTTATTCTGTCTGTATTCTCTGTCAAAGTTGTGATAAGCATCAAAAATCATATCGTGAGCTGTTTCGTCAATAATCTTTTTGATTTCGGAAGTATCGTAAGGATTTACGAATTCTTCTTTTTCAACTCCGCATTCTTTCATAAATGCAACCTGAGCATCGCATTGTTTTCTTATTTCAACTTGAGCAAATTCTACTGCATTCATAATATCGTCTTCTGTAACGAATTTACAGCCAGCTTCAACCATAATTACAGAATCATGAGTTCCTGCAACTACAATATCTAAATCTGATTTGTCAGCCTGCTGGTGTGTCGGGTTAGCAATCATATTGCCGTTTTCGTCTCGAGAAACTCTGACAGCACCTATCGGGCCTTCAAAAGGCGCTCCTGAAAGCATTAAAGCACATGATGCCCCGAGCATTGCAAGAGTATCCGGCTGATTTTGCTGATCGTAGCTGAACAACTGTGCTACGATTTGTATATCGTTTCTGTAACCTTTCGGAAACAGCGGTCTTATTGGTCTATCAATAAGTCTTGAGATAAGAATTGCCTTATCACCGGCTTTGCCTTCAGAACGGTTGTAACCTCCGGGAATACGGCCTATTGATGACATTCTTTCTTCGTAATCAATTAACAGCGGGAAAAAGTCAATTCCGACTCTCGGTTCTTTTGATACTACGCAGTGAACAAAAAGCATTGTATCACCACATCTAACTGTAACTGAACCGTTTGTAGATTGTGCATATTTCCCTGTCTCAACGGTAACTGTTTTACCGCCGATTTCAATTTCAAATTTCTTTGTTTCAGGTACCATAATTTCCTTTCCTGCCCGCGGCGAACTTTCCGCAGGGCTTTGCGCTTTTCTGGCGCATTTAGTTATACACTTCCATTTGTTCATTTTTTATTATACCTCAAACAAGAAAAAG
>CALURE010000042.1 GCA_944323095.1 Candidatus Gastranaerophilales bacterium | reverse complement strand
AATTAAAAATAATTGGAAAATTTCTTATTAAATATAAAAAGCCAAGTTATCATGTTTTTTTATTTTCATTGTCCCCCCTCCTCGAAATCAAAGATTTCTGTTCCCTCTTACAAAAGATAATCAATCGTTTGTTCGGCAGAGGTGTAAGGGGAGGACTTTTTTTTATTTTTTTATATTTGCAAGCAGGTTTGTGCTGTGCGGCTGAGCTGCGATTTGTTCTTCCTGATTTTCCTGATTATTTACTTCTTCTGCTGCAGGTTTTTCTGTGTTATATGTGTTTTTTGTATCTTTGTGTATATGAGCAGGTTTATCATTTCTGCACATCCATGCTTTTGTTTTGTCTGCAAGCGGTGTTGCTATAAACGGTACTATTATACGTTTCGCAATTAATGTTGCGGCCGCAAGTGAAGTCAGATAGCTGAATGCATTTTTTAATCCTTTTTTATCAGCTTCTCTTGCTTTATGAAATTCTTTGCCGGTTATGTCTTTCAGCTTGTCTATATTTTGAAGTTTTGCTTTGAGAGTTTTGTCGGCTGCTCTTGTAAAATATTTACCGAAAAATTTATCAAAAATTTTATCCTGGACTTTTCTGTTTGATATTGTAAAGAACATCAATAACTGCATAAGAACCATCAAACCGCCGTTTGCAAGGTCAAGTGCCGCTACGAATTTACGTTTATCCTGCGGAATTTTTTCGTTGTTCAAACTCTGTTTTACATAAAGATAACAGCCGAAACCATCTTTAAGTACAATTGATGTTACCCCGATTAATGCCATAAATTTCGCATTATCAATTTCATAATTCGGAAAAACTTTGTTTTTCATCCATTTTGATTGCGAGAGTTTTTTTATGGGAGTTCTGATTGTTGCGTCAACTATTGATTGTGGTGTAATTTTAGGAATAGCCATTATTTCACCTCGCTATTCTTGGTTGCTTCATCAACCAGTACTTTCGCTTCATTTGAATGCTTTTTGCTGGATAATTTCGGGAACACGGCATCCATAAAGCGCGGATATACCCAGTTCAACAGTGAGCAGGATATTGGAAGCATTGCAAGGGCTGTTATTAGTGTTGAAATCCGTTTTACACCTTCAATGTGTTTTTTCGTTTGATTTTTTAAGGTTTTTACAACTTCCTGCGCAAAGATTTTATCATCTAATCTGAATTCTTTTTTCGCATTTTTGAGGGCGCGGTGTTTATTTTTAAACATTTCTTCAATTTGGCTGACAGTCTTTTTATTTTTTATTGCTTCTTTTACTTCATTTAAGAAGTTTAAAGCTTCATTGTGCTCACTGATTCGTTTTGAAATGATATTTTCTACAAGTTTAATTATTTCTTCTTTGGAGCTGCATTTTTTTGCATCGTCAAGATGGGATAGCATTTTATTAATTTTTAAAAGCATTTCATCTTTTCCGGCATTGATACGTGTATGTGTTTCTTCAACGATTTCTAAAAGCTGCGGATTAGCTTTTTCTGATTTCAGTTTTTTATATTTATTTTTCATGTAGCTGTTTATATCTGAAATGTTGTCGGTACTATTTATTTTATCTTTCATCTCATTAAGCAAAGCTTGTGCTGAGTCCGAATTGGTTCTGAAAAATTCATTTCTTGCTACCATTTTTTCATGTTTTATTGTCTTGCATCTTTCAAGTTCTTTTTTCTCATCATTAATCATTAAATCCACAGTTTTATTTAAAAGTTCGTTATACCTGTCCGGATTTATAGGTTCGGATTTGCCTGAATTATGGAAATGATAGTAAACGGTATTATCCTTACGCAGACTGTTGAGAATTCCTTCTGCCTGTTGTGTTTTATAACTTTCGGCTAAATTAATTATCTGTTGTTTATTGACTTCCGGATTTAATTTTTTCATCATTTTATATATATATTTATCATCTTTAAACGGAGTCATATTACATGATTCATCAAACCAGCCGTTATTTGCCATTGAATTTATTATGTTAACAACCGGAATAGTAACAAGCCCCTGTGTTAGTACTGCAAGAGCTGCAGAAATCGGCTGTCTCCATGCTGAATAAGTTCTAGTATCCTCATCTGTTTTGGAGAGCGGATTATATTTTATGAATATAGGTGCTAATAAACCTGTACCTAATGCGTTAATACAAATATCCTGAAATTCTCCTATATTGCTTCTTAATTTGTTTACCCATTTTAAAATCGGTGGATTTAAATTATTTATCTCTGTTTCAATAACAGCCTGCGGAATGTTTCCTGAAAAGTAGGGCTTGTTATTATAATTCTTATTATAGTTCTCCCTGTTAGTCCGACCTGATACAATATTAAAATTTACCTTGTCTACTTTCATTTTTTTCTTCCTAAAACGATGAAACCTTCCATATATATAGATGTTCAAAAATATTAAAAATTGCTATTTTAGAGCTTAATTATTAAGTTTTGTAAACTTTATCAGCATCCATTGCCCTTTCCCTTCTATACGTCTGACTTCAAGATTTTCAATCATATTTAAAAATGTTTGTTTCTTCAAATATGAAAAAACAAGAAATAAAAACGGAGTTTTATTATACAGGTCTTCATTTTGAACGATTTGCGTAATCTGTTCCGGATTGTATATTGCCGTACTGTTTAGTATAACCATTACAACACTTTGGTCCGGTTTTAAATTATCTAAAATTTCTTTTTTGAGCATGCTTTTGAGATGCTGGTTTTCGTTTGATAAGAACATGTTTTTGTATAATTTTTTCCCGTCTTTATAAATATCGTTGTATGATTTGTCTTCTGATAAATATGAATAAAAATTACCTTTATTAATTGAGACAACTCTGTATTTGGAAAAATCAAAATATTTGTTAAATCTGTCAGAATTGTAGTATTCCATTAAGATTATGTCATTGTCTTTAAGCTCCATTCTTTCAAGAATATCTGTCATAATTTTATGCCCTTCGGCACGTCGTATTTTGGGTGCAGAGTTAGGGGCGATGAAAATGTAACCTGTACATATAAGGCAATATATTATAATTATGGAATTTCTTATAATTTTGTTATTTATTCCGGCAATTCCCGAGCATGCCAGATATATAAGTACGGGGTATATTTCAATTGAGTATTTTGTAATAAATACCAGTTTCCCGCAAAGTGAAGCCGCAATTAGTGTTAGTATCGTAAAAAATACTACCAGTAATAAACATGTATTTAATTTGTTTTTAATTACGGATTTAAAAATTCCGGTTATTGCAATTATAACCGGAACAATCATAAATAATACAAGTTTAGGAGCATAGAAAAAGTTTTCGGGCGCATTTGTAAGGTTGGTAAGTACGGGTGAAAAATAGTCTGTAAACAAAAATCCTATACGTGATAATGAAAAATTACCCCACCATTGTGAAAATGTCTGCGTCCCGAGTATTTTTAGAATTAGTGGTGACAGACATATGCCTGATAAAGCTGTAATACTCCAGATTAAAATAACAAATTTTTTGGATTTTTTATATATAAATACACTCAGTAAAATCAGATTGAAAAATACAAATACAAAGCCGATTGTATGCGTGAACAGTATAAAGAAATTAAATAAAATGAATAAAAAAAGATTTTTTTTATCAGGATTTTTAATGCTTTTAAGGGTATATAAAAGGCATGCCGCAGATAACAGAAACAGCAGGGAATACAATCTGACTTCCTGTGAATAGTAAATTAAAAACGAGCTGACAGCAGTAAACCCTGCACACATTAAACCTGTATTTTTATCTTTTTCGCATCCAACAAGATACATAACGGGAATTGCCGCAATTCCTGTTATTACTGATGTTATTCTTAACAGTAAATCACTTTGTCCGAAAAGAGCCATGAAGAATTTTAAATAAAGATAATAAAAAGGCATGTGGCATTGTGATTTAACAGCAGTCCAAAAGCCTTGGTTAAACGGTACGGATGCTATCATCCAGCTTACATATTCATCATTCCACAAACCGTCAGGCTTATTTATAAATATTAACCTTAGAATAATCCCAAAAATTATTATAGCAGATATTGCGGAATATTTTTTCACGATTGTCAAAATCCCTCTTTAATTATATAATAAAAAAAAATTTTTTGGAAAGAGGTTTGTGATTTTATGAAACTTGTAATTCAAATACCTTGTTATAATGAGCAGGATGCATTGCCTGTAACTTTAAAGGCCTTGCCAAAACATATAGACGGTATTGATGAAATAGAAATACTGGTTATAGATGATGGATCTACAGACAAAACAATTGATATAGCAAGAGAATACGGTGTTGTTAATTTTGTTCAAATTCCTCATAATTG
The DNA here is from genome assembly GCA_944323095.1 of Candidatus Gastranaerophilales bacterium. Taxonomy (GTDB): domain Bacteria; phylum Cyanobacteriota; class Vampirovibrionia; order Gastranaerophilales; family Gastranaerophilaceae; genus Stercorousia. Next base: position 6,842 of record CALURE010000042.1, on the reverse strand, counting down.
CGGTTTATCTAAGGCTTTTATTGCAGGTATAAATAAAGCTTTGCTTATGGGGGCGGATATAATTGTTAACACTGATGCTGATAATCAATATTGCGCTGATGATATAGAAAAATTGGTAACCCCGATTTTAAAAGGTGAAGCAGATATGGTTATCGGTACACGTCCGGTATCTGAAATAAGTCACTTTTCTTTAATGAAAAAGTTTTTTCAAAAATTAGGTTCTTTTGTCATGCGTGTAATAAGTTCTACGGATGTTCAGGATGCTCCCAGCGGGTTCAGAGCTTTTTCAAGAAATGCAGCAATTCAGTTGAATATTTTTGATAACTATACTTATACTCTCGAAACGATTATTCAGGCAAAAGCAAAAGGGCTGCAGTTAAAATGTGTAGATGTGGCGGTTAATCCTGAAATGCGTCAATCAAGACTTGTTAAAAATATGTTTGATTATATCAGGCGCTCTATTTTTACTATGGTCAGAATGTTTATAATTTACAGACCATTCAGATTTTTTTCAATTCTTGCAGGTTTATTTTTATCACTTGGTGCGCTGCTTGGAATAAGGTTTTTATGGTATTACTTTACAGGCAGCGGAAGCGGGCATATTCAGTCGCTTATTTTATCGGCTATTTTAATAATTACAGGTGTACAGGTAAGTGTTATTGCAATACTATCCGAATTGTTTTCTATTAACAGAAAATTGCTGGAAGATATTCAGAAAAGATTGAAGCTTCTTGACTTGAAAAAAAATTAGGAAGTTATAAAATATTAAAAGATTTTTAGCATAGGATATTATATATGGTTAAAATTGAATTTTTTGAAAGAATTAGAAATTTTTTTGCTTCCTCTCAAACATTGAAGGTATTGGCATTTTTAGCTTTTACATTTTTAATGACGGCAATAATTGCGTCCCAGAATTTCTTTTTTCAAAACATAATTGAAAACGGAATCAGTAAAAGGGATATTATTGCACAAAAAACATTAACAGTTGAGGATGTAAAGCGTACCGAACAGCATAGAATGGAAGTCGCCCAAAAAATCGAGCCTGTTATGGCGCCTGCAGAAGATGATTTTATAAAAAATAATCTTCAAACTCTGCAAAATTCAGTTATGCAGATTAGAAAAAAAGATGTTGATGAAACAGTTAAAAGAGAAGAAATAGGTATTTTATTTGATCTTTCAGATAATTCAAAACGTGATTTTATTATTAATTTTCTTTTAAAAGCTGATAACAACAGTCTGCATGAAGTCTTTGATAAATCAAATATTACTCTCACTAATATATTGAGACAGGGAATAACAGAAAAGGACTACGAAAAAGATAACATAGACAATATTGTTTTGAATAATATGGTTTCTAATGTTTCTAAAAGGCAGATTTCCTTGATTCAGGCTATTCTTGAGCAGGTTATTGTCCCGAACCTTGTTGTTGATGAATTTGCGACGGAAATTGCTAAAAAGAATGCTCAAAGTGCGGTTAAGCCTTATGAAGTTGTTTTCCAAAAAGGTGATAAAATTTTATTTGAAGGAGAGCCAGTTACAAGATTAAAACGCGATGCACTCAGACAGGCGGGTTATAATGTCTATGAACTCAATTTTCAGGGACTTGCGGCTATATATATCATAGTTTTTATAGGAACTTTTTTATTCCTCGCTTATATGAAGTTTTTTGAAAAAGATTTTTTACAGCCTAAATACATGTCGATAACAGCATTTCTGTCTTTGCTGCTTGCTTTTATTGGTGTTGTTCTTCCGACAGGTACTTCTCCTTACGTTTTACCTGTTCCGGCTTTTTTAATATTAATGTCTATTTTTACAAAACCGAGAATTGCTCTTGTAGTATCGATTATATTACTTTCCATAATGTCTATTGGCTATCAGTATAATCTGCAGTATCTTGTTGCTTTTATGCTTTTGACACTTCTGTCTGTTATTGCAATTTCACAAATAAGATATGCAGAACGTGTAGATGTCATAAAAGTCGGATTTATAATAAGTTTGGCAGGCTTGATAATTCTTTTGAGTATTTATACTCTTGAAAAGTGTCTGATAGAAGTGAGCAATGTTTTAATAATTAAAAATTGTATGTATATAATGCTCAATGGTATTATCAGTTCTATTATTGCGTCAGGTTCGCTTCCGTTATTTGAAAGTATGTTTAAGATAATTACTCCATACGGACTGGCAGAACTTGGCGATCACAACCAGAAATTGTTAAAGCGGCTTCAAATGGATGCTCCAGGGACATACCATCACAGTTTAATGGTTTCAAATTTGTGTGAAGCAGCGGCGGAAGCTATCGGGGCTGATCCTATTCTTGCAAGAGTCGGCGCACTGTATCATGATATAGGAAAATTGAAAAGACCTCTATTCTTTGTCGAAAATCAATCTTATTTTTTGATTGAAAATCCGCATAACAAATTTACACCAAGAATAAGCAAAATGATAATCACTGCGCATCCCAAAGACGGTATTGAAATTGCAAGGGAGTATAAACTTCCGCAGATTATACAAAATTTTATTTTACAGCATCATGGAGAAGGACTTGCAAGTTATTTTTATAATCAAGCCGTAAAAGAAGAAGGTGTGGAAAATGTTAAAGAGGAACAATTTCGCTATACAGGTCCTAAGCCCAATATGAAAGAAACTGCAATTTTGATGATTGCTGATGCTGTAGAATCTGCAGTTCGCTCTTTAAAAAATCCTACACCTGAAGAAATTGAAGCCATGATCGACAAAATTATTGTTGACAGATTAAATGACGGTCAGCTTTCGGACAGCCCTCTTACTTTAAAGGATTTAAAAATTATTGCTACTACATTTTCAAGAATACTGCGCGGAATGCAGCACAACAGAATAAAATATCAGGAAAATCTTGCAGCGGAATTACAAAAAGAAAAGATAAATATGCCCTCAAAATTGATTGATCAGGATCTTGAGGAAAAAATTAAACAGCTGGAGGGTGACAAAGACGAGTCCAACGGTTCTTCCGGAGATAACCGGAATGGATAATTTTATAATTGTCAGTGAAAATATTTATGAAAGCTGGAATGTTGATGAAAAATACTTCATTGATGTTGCAAAAAAAATATTATCTTATTATCTGTCACGTTCTGAAATTTTAAACTTTTGCTGTTTAAAAGATTTTGAATACAATGCGATTTCTTTTGATTTTTTATATTGTGACAGCAAAAAAACTCATCAAATTAACAGAGAATACAGGAATAAAGATTATCCAGCCGATATTATTACATTCGCAATTTTTGCTGACAGCGATGAAAAATTTGTATTTGACGGTGAAATTAATCTCGGTGAGGTTATTATTGCTCTGGATAAAGTTATTGAAGAAGCAGAGAAAAAAAATGTTTCAAAGGAGTATGAACTTGCATTTTTAATTAGTCATGGTATTTTGCACTTGCTTGGATTTGACCATCAGACAGAAGAAGATTATAATTTTGTTATAGATATGCAAAATAAGGCACTGGAAAGTATAGGATATGACAAAATTTAAACAGCAGGGATTTTCAAATACATTCAAAAATGCCCGTAAAGGCATGAGATTAGTTTTGAAATCAGAGATTAACATAAGAGTCCATTTCTGTATAGCAATGGCAGTTCTTGCTCTTGCGGTTGTTCTTGATTTCAGTATTGAAAGAATTTGTTTATTAATATTGACTGTTACTTTTGTTATAGTAACGGAAATGGTGAATTCTGCAATAGAATTTTCACTTGATGCTGTTTTTCATAACAAATATTCAAAACTTGTCGGCATGGCGAAAGATATATCAGCAGGAGCCGTAATGTTTGCATCTGCTTCTGCAGTTGTTGTCGGAATATTATTATTTGGATCGGCTTTGTTAAAGCTTATCAGTTAAAATAAAATCCGTCTTGTTTAAATCTGTCTATTACTTCCTGTAATTGTTCATCAGAACAAACATATGACAGCCTGAAATAGCCTTCGCCTTTTTCTCCGAATGCATTTCCGGGGACAAGTACAACTCCTGATGTCCTCAACACATCTTCGCAGAATTTGAAGGCCGAGTCGTATTTTTTCGGAATAGGCAGCCATAAATAAAAGGTTGTATGCGGTACTGTTTTTTCATCAATCGGCCATCCGAGTTCTTTAAAGCCTTTTACCATTATAGCCTGTTTTCTTGCATAGCCTCTGTTACCTTCTTCAATGTATTTATCGCCTTCTTCAGAATTTAGAATTTCTGCACAGGCTTTTTGCATTGCTTTAAAAATTCCGTTATCAATTGTTGATTTGCCTTTGCCGAAACGCTGAATAATATCTTTGTTTCCGCAAACCCAGCCCAGACGCCAGCCCGTGATTGCATAAGGCTTAGAAAAACTGTAAAATTCTATTCCAACATCTTTCCCGCCTTCCAGTTCAAATATACTAAAAGGTTTTTCGTTTTCGTCAAAATATAAATCTGCATAGGCTGCATCCGATACAAGTAAAATGTCATGTTTTCTGCAGAAATTGATTAATTGCTGTACGTAATCTTTATTGCCAGAAATTCCCATAGGATTGCTTGGATAATTAATAAACAGGGCTTTAATATTTTCTTTTTTATATCCGTCTTTAATTATTTGATTATAAATTGTCTCAATATCCGGCTGAAAATTGTTTTCTTTTGTAAGCGGCATAGGATAAGCTTTTGCTCCAGAGCATTTAATGAACTGCAAGTATGATGCGTAACACGGATCCGGAACAATTATGATATCTTTATCAAATTCATTTTGCTTTGGAGTTGTAATAAATCGTACAAGATTTGCAATTCCTTCTTTAGACCCGATTAAAGAAAAAATTTCTGTTTCAGGATCCATGTCGACTCCAAAACGGTTTTTCATCCTTTTTGAAATTGCATCTCTAAAATATTTTTCACCTTTAGGGGTTGAATACATATGAATACCGTCTTCATCAAGGATTTCTTTTAGTCTGTTAATAAGAATTTTTGGGGGATTTGCTGTCGGTGCACCCATAGAAAGTGATATCGGTGCTCTGTTTTTTGCATTTAATTCAGGTGTCAATTCTGATGTAATTTCTTTTAATTTAAACATTATATATGTATCAAGAGACATAACCTCTTTGTTAAACAATTTTTCAGTATTCATATTCTGCCTTCCTTAATTTTCTGAAATCATGTGCATCGGGCCGTCAAGAGATGCAGTTACAAACTGTTTTGTGTAATCATTTGTCTGCTCAAGCATCTCCTGAGGAGTTCCTTCATAAACTACTTTTCCGTCATAAAGCATAATAACACGGTTAGCCGTTCTTTTTATAGTTGACATCTGGTGTGTGACAACAACAGATGCCGCATTGGTTTCATCTTTAAGTCTTACAATATAATCTTCAATAAGTGTTGATGAAATCGGGTCTAATCCTGCAGTCGGCTCATCATAGAGTATTGAATTCGGTTCGGTCACTATGGCGCGGGCAAAACTTACACGCTTTTGCATTCCTCCTGAGAGTTCTGACGGAAATTTGTTTTCGATACCCTTCAAACCTACAAGTTCAAGTTTTTCCGCTACTATATTTGCGATTTGTTTTTCAGAGTATTTGTTTCTGAGGTCTTTTCTTTCATGCAGCGCAAACGCAATATTATCAGCTACATTAAGAGAATCAAACAAGGCTGAGTATTGAAATACCATCGCAATATCACCTTTCGATGTAATAATTTCTCCGCTGTCCGGAGTTAAAAGCCCGCAGATAAGCTTCAATATCGTACTTTTCCCGGATCCCGAAAATCCCACAATTGCAAGAGTCTCTCCATTTTCTACTTTAAAAGAAACATTATCTATTACTCTTTTATCCCCGAAATTTTTTATTAAATTTTTAACCTCAATGCTCATAAATTAATTTTACCTCATTAAAAGAAAAAAGCTATAGCAAAGAACATATCCCATATTACAATGGCAACGAAAGACCATACAACAGCTTTATTTGTTGCTTCTCCGACTCCTTTTGCACCGCCTTTTGCGTAATATCCGCAGGAACAGCTTATAAGTGCTATTGTTCCGCCAAAACAGAGGGCTTTAAGCAGGCATACCCCGAGATCTTTCATATAAATTCCAAGCCATGCCGAATCAAAGAAGGCTCTGTATCCAAGACCGGATGTTAAATTTGACGTAACAGCACCTGCGATGACTCCGACCACTGCCGCAATAACAACAACCGGCGGCATCATTATTAAGCCAGAAAGCACTCTTGGTACAAATAAATATCTTATCGGACTGACTTTCAAAACGCTTATGGCATCAATTTGTTCGGTAACCCTCATGGTTGCAATTTCAGAGGCAAGAGAAGAACCAATCATTGATATAATCGCAAAACCAGACATTATTACACCGACTTCCCTGACTATCAGCATAGTCATTAAAAGTCCGACAAAATTCCCTCCGCCCTGTTTAACCATTTCCAGAGCGACCTGTGAAGCAACAATTACAGAAGTCATTCCGACAATTGAAAGAGTTATAGGCAGGGATGTTATTCCAAATCTGTAACATTGATCCATAACTTCTTTAAAATTAAATTGTCCTTTAAATATATATTTAAAGGTCTCAGCTCCGTTTATTGTAATTTTGCCAAGGGTGTCCAGAAAGTCTGAAATTTCAGTCAATACCCCTGAGAATATTTTGTAAGTTGCTGACTGTTTGTAGTATTTTTGTAAGCTTCCCATTTCCTAATTATACAAAAGATTTTAAATTATTGCAATTTGTATTGAAATTGTGATGTAAAATTGCTATAATTAAAAATGTAGATAAAAAAGGAGAGCAAACATGGAAAAATTACAAACAAGAATTAAGTCGTCGGGGGGGGGGCGCTATTAGCTTCTCCACAA
>CALURE010000041.1 GCA_944323095.1 Candidatus Gastranaerophilales bacterium | reverse complement strand
ATTATCTATTGAACAACAACTTTTTTTTCATGTCAAAAGCTTAAAGAAATCTTTACGTTTTGTATTTGTATTTATAATGTAAATTGCCTGCCTTCCTGTCCTCCTGACATCTAAACTTCTTCATTAATTTGCTATAATGTGAATTTAATGCTATTATTTCTTTATGCTTGATTTTAAAGAACAAAATGATAAAGAAAGAGCTTTTTTGGAAAAAGATTTTTCATGCATAGATTTATTACTGAAACGTGTGCGTAATGCCCTTGTTACAGGTGAAAAAATAAATATTTCTGATTTGGATTTTTCAGGAGTTATTGACTATAATCCATCTGAAACGCTTGTTTATATTACCCTTTTTCAAAGCGGTCAGAAACTTGTGCGTTATGGCAGCAAAAGAGCTGATTTACAAACGACAATAAACCGCAACATTGAAATGATAAGAAAAAATCAGCGATTTTTAAACTTCAATCCTGAAAATGAAAATTTGTGCAGAATAATGATTGAATATGTCATTGACCGTAAAAAAGTTGCAAAAAAGGAATTAAATTCAGAAAGATTTGATAACGGCAGGTTTGAAATCGGAATAAACGGACTTGAACTTAGAAAAGACGGTATTTCTTATTACTATATGCCGACTGACGCAGTTTCTTTAAGCCATATGGGACTCCGCGCCGTATTACAGACGCTGGTTAAAAAAACACCTATAGGCAAGCTTTCAAACAGTAAATCTGAAAGATTAAAAATTCTGTCTGATTCAAATGATTATGAATATTATCTTTTTAGAAGCAGAGCTTTTGTTACTTATAAAAATAGCACCATTCCGCTTTACCGCGGCAATATAAGATATACGGAATTTAGTTATGATGTTTTATTCCATCAGGTTATAGCTTCTGCTGACTGGCTTCTTGCAAATATGTATGAAGACGGCAGGTTTTTATATTACTATGACTGCTGTGAAGACAATTACAAAGATCATGAACACCCGACCCGTCCTGAAAATAATTTGTATTATAATGATTTGCGCCACTGCGGTGGTATAATTGCACTTATCAGAGCTTATGAACTTACATCCGATGAAAAATATATAAAAGCAGCTAAAAAAGCAGTTGACTGGAGTATTTCGATTACAAAAGAGCATGATACAAAGTGGGGGAAAGGCTGTTACGCATTTTACAACAAAAAAGCAAAACTCGGAGGAACCGGTGTTTTACTTACCGCAATGATGCAGTATCGTTCTTTTACAGGTGACAAATCTTACGATGAATATATAAAGGGCTATGTCCGTCATATTATGAGCAGGGTCTATGAAAACGGGGAAATTCTTGGATATTACATTCATCCGCTTTATCAGAACGGCCAGCCCCTGATAAATATGACGGATGAAGAAAGAAAGGCTACTTTTTCTTTTTATTACCCCGGTGAAGCTCTTTTAGGGCTTGCACTTTTTGCTAATAATTTTTTAGATGATGAAAAACTTGCAAAAGAGGTTAGGAAAATCGCTAAAAAAGCTTTAGACTGGATTGTAGATGAGCGTCCGAAAATTTATGCAGAATTGTTTACTGCACTTCCGTCTGATGCATGGTTAATGCAGGCTATTGAGGAATGGGTTAAAGATAAGGATTTTCAAAAACAAAATTATATTAATTTTGTCTTTACCGATGCTGCTACAATGGTATCAAAAATGTATAAACACGATGATTCGCCTTATATAGATTACGAAGGCGGTTACTATTACGACTACGGGGATCACTATTATCCTGACGGCGCACGTTCAGAGGGGCTTGTAGCAGCTTATTATCTTGCAAAATATTTGAAAGTTGATGCTCTTGAAAAAAAACTGCTTGAGGCATGTAAAAAAGCTGCAATGTGCCAATTCCATTTGTTTAATGATGATAGAAATAATTATTCACACAAAAATCCTGAGCGCTCTGCAGGTGCAATCCGCTTTAAAGCAACTAGACAGTGGGTACGAGTTGATTCAATCCAGCATGTTTCATGTTTCTTTGCACGACTTTATAAGGCTGAAAATTAATAAGATTATTTAAAATTTTCTTTCTGAGTACTTCTCATATTTTTTTGTCAAGATACAAAAAACGGGCCTTATATCGCAGTTTAAGGTTCTAATTACTATAAGATTTCGAAATAAGTTCGGAATGACATTATAGCTGTTTTTCTGGTGTAAACTCAAAAAACAGGAGCTATAATTTTAGCTCCTGTTTTTTATTTGTATTAATTTATTTATTTAATATTTGCAAATGTCCACGCATCAAATGTAGGAGTTTCTGAAATATTCATTTCTTTTTTCTTTTCACCTGAGCTTGAATCATTGTGTGCAATGGGTTTGTATAATCTGTTATAGTATTCAATTACCATACGGTCTGAATTGAAGTAAGCTTCAGATGTTCTGATAGCCTGTCTCATCATACGTGCCCATTCCTGTTTGTTTTCATAGTATGTTGGAATGATTTCATTTTCAATAATATTCATGATGCATTCATGATCTTTCCAATGACGTTCTTCCCATGGCATTTCATCATCAAGACCAGGGTATTCAACAGTGTAACCGTTAATTCCGTTAAATGTACCTTCAACAGTCCATCCGTCATAAATAGATAAGTGTAATGCACCGTTAGCGTTAGCAGACATACCTGATGTTCCTGATGCTTCAAACGGTCTCAAAGGTGTATTTAACCATATATCTGAACCGCGTTTCAATTTGCCTGACAATTCAAGTTCATAACCCGGTAAAACGACAACATTTTTCATGCTGTGTGAACGGTTAAGTAGTTTGTTAAACATTTCTTTACCCATAACATCATCCGGATGGAACTTGCCGGCAAAAATAATCTGAATTTTGTTTGCGTCAAGAAGTTTTGTAATTCTGTCTTTGTCCATAAGAATTAACCATGCACGTTTGTAGTCAGCAAATCTTCTTGCCCATGTGATAGTTAATACATCGGGATCAAATCTCTTACCTGCAACATTAGCAACGTATTCAAATAATTCAGCTTTCATTTCGCGTTTTACGGCCAATAATTTTTCAGGATCATTTGCAGCTTCTTTTACTCTGTCATCCTGCCAGTAGTGTAAGTTAACAGCATTTGTAATAGCTCTGATAGGACATCTGCCGTCTACCCATTCCCACATTTTATTTGCTACAAGACCGTGTAACTGTGATACGGCATTAGCAATTCTTGACATTCTCAATGCAGCAACAGTCAGTGAGAAGTTTTCGCCGCCTAACTGAACAGCAGTTTCTCTTGAACATCCTGCAAAGAAGCCGCCTTCAAGAAGCGTATCAACCCAGTGTACTTCGTTGCCTGCTGCAACAGGTGTGTGAGTTGTAAATACTGTTTTCTTTTTAACTTCTTCAAGATTGCCGTTGTATTGTCTCAACAATTCGAATGCTGCAGGAAGCGCATGACCTTCATTCATATGTACAACATCAAAATTGTAGCCGACCTGTTGTAAAATTCTTATACCTGCAATACCCAAAACTGTTTCCTGAGCAATTCTTATTTTTTCATTGCCGTCATACAATTTGTGAGAAATGCTTTTTGCCCAGTCACTGTTACCTTCAATATCGGTTGTTAAAAGATAAACAGGGCAGGCTCCGAATAATTCAGGTTCAACCAAATATGCTTTAACTTTAACTTTTTCGCCGAAAATATCAACTTCTGTATAAGCATTTAAATCTTTCAAGAAATCATAATATTTTCTGATGTAAGCAACTTCAACCTGACCATCATGTGCAATACGCTGATCATAGTAACCATAAGACCATAACATAGTTACACCGACCATAGGCATTTGTAAATAACCTGCAGATAACATATGTGAACCTGCTAAAAATCCTAAACCGCCTGAATAAGTTTTTAAAGACTGATCCATTGCGATTTCCATTGAGAAATATGCTACATTTGGTAATGACATATTAACCTTCCTCTTCTTATACTATGTAAACTATTTACCCAAATTTTTCGGGGTACTTCAACAGCATATCACAAAAATCCGAGTTTCAAATGAATTTATAAAAAATTTTTAGTCTAATCCTTAAGAATTAGTTATAAGTAGCTATTTAACTCTTAAAAAAACTTAATATTTGTTATTTTTATAATAAAAATTTGAAAAAACGAAACTAATTACTAATTTACTTTATCAAGAATTTTTTCTAACGCAATTTTAACATGTGCGTAATTCAATCCGCCCTGCATGTATGCTACGTAAGGAGCTCTCATAGGGCCGTCTGCCGAAAGTTCAATAGTTGAGCCTTCGATAAATGTTCCGCCAGCCATAATTACCGGATCTTCATATCCCGGAACATATTCAGGTATTGGAGTTACATAACCGTTTACAGGCGACAGAGCCTGAATTGTTCTGCAAAAATGTTCCAGCGGTTCAGGTGCGTTAAATGTTATATTCTGTATAATATCTGTGCGTTTTTCGTAATATTTCGGAGAGGAGTCGTAACCTATTTCATCAAAAATTTTCGCCGCAAGAACTGCCCCTTTGACAGCATCACAAACTACAGACGGAGCCATAAATAGTCCCTGAAAAATAAGTCTGTGCTGGTTAAACATCGCACCGCCTTCACATCCTATACCTGGCGCTGTCAGCCGGTTTGCACATTTATCTACATATTTAGCTTTTCCCGCAATGTATCCACCTGCTTCTACAATTCCTCCTCCCGGATTTTTGATTAACGAACCGCCGATTAAATCTGCACCGGCTTCAAGCGGTTCTTTTGTATCGACAAATTCTCCGTAGCAGTTATCTACAAAGCAGATACAGTCCGGATTTTTTGATTTTACAATTTTACAGATTTTTTCTATTGTGTCGATTGACAATGACTTTCTTGTTGAATAACCTTTTGAACGCTGTATTAAAACCATTTTTACGTTTTTGTCTATCATTTGCTCTAATTTTTCAAAATCAATATCAGTGCCGTTTTTCAGGGGGACTTCGTCGTACAAAATGCCGTGTCCGATAAGTGAATCTTCTTTGATTTCGTCGTCCCCTGCTGTTCCAATAACCTCCTGCATTGTGTCATAAGGAGCTCCCGCAGCAGATATCAATTTATCACCGTATTTAAGATTTCCGAAAAGACAGCAGGCAAGTGTGTGAGTGCCTGAGGCAAAATGTATTCTTACAAGTGCTTTTTCCGCTTTGAATACATCAGCAAAGACTTTATCGAGAACTTCGCGTCCCAAATCATCATGCCCGTAACCAGATACAGTATAAAAGTGTTCCGGCGCTACTTTGTTTTCTATAAAAGCTTTTAGAACCTTTTCCTGATTGTAATCTCTTATTTCTTCAATTTGTTCAAATTCTTTAACAAGGCTTTTTTCTGCCTGTTTAACTATTTCTTTGCTATTCATAATTTCTCCGCTAAATTCTGGTTACTTTTATAATATTTCAACAAAAAATTATCGTCAACTGATTATGTCCTACTGTTCAGCTAAAACTTCTGATGTTTATTAATATTATTATGTTATGAATAAAATTATAATTATGTTTTTAATGTTCATTCTTGCTATTCCTGTTTTTGCTGCAGGATATAATCTTTATAACCCTTCAAGCTATTCTGAAAATGCTTTATCTGACGATGAGCGGATATTATTTATTCTTGATTTTTCAAACAGCATGTCTGAATATCTTGAAGGCAAGCGCAAAGTTGATTTAATGATTGATACAATGAAATCTATTTTGCCAAACTTAAATCCTGATATATCTGTTGGCCTGCGTGTTTACGGGCACCGGATGGGATTTACCCCATTTGAAGCGTGTAAAGCATCAACCCTTATACAACCTGTCTCCCCCGCAAACGGTATTAATATCAGAAATTCTCTGCTTGATATCAAGCCAAGAGGAATGACACCTATTACTTATTCTTTGAAGCAGGCGGTAAAAAATGATTTTACTGGATTTGCGGGTAAAAAACGCATAATTTTACTTACCGACGGCGGTGAAAATTGTGATGAAAGCCCGTGTTCATATGTATTAGAGCTGATAAAGACAAGAAAAGATATTGCGATAGATGTTATTGCGTTTAATATAAGTGATGAGGATGACTTAGACCAGCTTGAATGTACTTCTCTTGTAACCAGCGGAAAATTTTATAATGCCAGAACGGCCGCACAGCTTGTAAACAGCTTAAATAACAGTGTCAACAGTGTAAAAAAAGTAGAAGCAAAAATTATTGAAAATTAGTCATCGGTCATTTTAAAATTAATTTTTGCATCCTGCATCTTCTGAATCAATTTTGCCGTCAAAATTGTTGTCTATACCGTCTGTGCAGGAACCGATTGAGTATTTGCCTTCAGCACGTACTCCTTGTTTTAGATATTTATCAGGTATTTTCTTCCATAAATATTCAAAAAATCCTTTATAGTGCCTTGCCAATCTTTTATCTTCAATAATTAATGCGTTTTCGTCGTTTTTGTTCTCACCGCTTCTGGAAAAATTCATTGAACCTGCTATTATGTATTTGTCATCTATAATTATGCTTTTTGAATGAAGTTTGCCGGCATAATTTTCTATTTTGACAGGAATTCCTGCAGATCTCAGCATTTTCACTTTACTTCTTGAGGCATAAGTATTTGTTGCATCAATAATTATTTTTACATTTACACCGCGCTCTTTGGCACTGATTAGAGATGAAGCAAGCTCATCATGAGTTATTAAAAATGCGGGAATATAAATATATTGTTTTGCATTATTAATAAGCGGCACTATGCTGTTTGTTATAATTTTATCTTTAGGAGAAAACAATGGTGTAACTTTTGTATTCCCGAGAATTACAGTTTTATGATTTACATTAGATTTTTCATTGTGGAATTTGCCAGAAAGCATTTGTGCGAATTCTTCTTTATAAATTTTAGCAATTTCTGTTGAATTTAAAAATATTACACAGTCACTGTTAAATCCGGAAAAGCCTGTGCGTGCAAAATTCATTGAGCCTGTTATAACTTTTGAATTATCGAAAATCATAAATTTATTATGCATAAGGATTTTTGGGGTATCTGTTGAAGATTTATCAGCAAGTGTAATAATTGATTTCATATCGGAATAGTAAGGATTACTGCTCGTGTCGTAGACAAGGCTTATTTTAACCCCGCGGGATTTGGCATTTAAAAGTGCTGATTTAATTTCAGGAATGCTCTCCCAGCCGTAAAGTGCTATATCTATTGAATTTTTACTATTATTAATCTGATTAAGAATTTCTTTACATGCAAGAGATGAGCATCTTCTGTCAGGTTTTAATTTTGTTGTTAAATCGCTTAAATATATTTTTAAACTTCCGTTTGAAATAGCAAGCGGATAGGTTTGTGCTGATTTTTTATGTAATTTTTTTGTTTTATCTTGTTTTGTTATGTGGCAGAATTTGCAGGGTTTTGCATCTTCCGGAATTTCCTTTCGCATAATAACAATCGCATCATGTGCAATAAGACCGTATTTGCAGTTAAGATTGTGGTATTTGCTGCTTTTGTGATTTAAGATAACAAGTTTGTATTTACGCACTTTTTCAAGATTTTTCATGTAATTTGGGTAGTTAACCGGCTTCCCGTTTCTAAAACCAAGACCTGTATTAAGCAATTTTTCGGTGTAAGATTGGTTGTCAACAATAATATCAGCGAAACGGCAATTTTGATTTTGCTCTCCGCTTAATTTTAGCTTAACGTCTTTATCAGCCAGTATATTACGTACAAAATTATCAGTCAGATAGCCAAATTTTAATGCTTCTTCATTTGATATATTGAGCTTTTCTGCCAGTTCATCCTGATTAAATTCAAGATTTGAAGTAAATGTTTTTACATTTTCTAAGCATATAGTTTCACCAGAATCTGCGATTTTATTTGAATTTAAATCAACCTGAATTTTGTCGGCAGTTATAACGTTAAGAACCTTAAATTCTGATTTTCTGCGATATTCAAAAACAGTGAAAACCGTAAAAATAAATATTATAAATATTATTGAAATAATTTTATTTTTCGGCATACTCTTTTTTGTAATTTGTAATTTCAAACCCAAGCCTGTTAATTTTATCTTTCAAGGATTTGTCCTGGGTTATTAAGAATTCATTATAATGCTGATTATTATTTGATGCTGCATAGAGACAAGGATGAATAAGTGCTTCAACAATTGTGCCGTTTTCGATTGCCTTTAAGCCATACTCAACTGTCAGGCTGTCCATTAATCCTGTGTATCCGACTCCGATTAAATAATCATTAGTTTTAAGTCCGTATTCTTTTGCAATCTTTTTATTTATATTTGTAAAACAATTCAATAAAATTATTTTACAAATATTTGGGGGATATTTAAAGTTTAAATGCTTTTTGAAACATGGTACAAAATACATTTCTTCACATTGTGTTCTAATAAACGGGATATCATATTCTTTAGCCAGTTTCGCCGTAATTTTAAACAGTTCAGGAATTGCGTGTGTATGAACATGAGAATCAATATGATCAATTTTTGTATAATTTTTTATTGTTTCTATCTGCGTTCGGAATTCAAATTCAACCTGATTTAAAAATTCCGGATTTTTTGATTTTAAAAGGATATTCAAAAATCCGTTATTAAATTTGCCCCTTTTATTTGTAAGTAATGGAGCTTTTGTGAGAGCGCGCCCTTCTATAATATTAAGGTGTACTCCTGTTCCTAAATTCGGACATTCAGGAATTATTTCGTTAACCGCAGCATTAAAGGCTTTCCCGTTAGCACAAAGACTTGCACTTGTCAAAAATCCTTTATGATATCCTTCCAAAACAGCTCTGTTATGAGCTTTTGACATTCCGAAATCATCTGCGTTAAGTATAAATTTTCTATTGCTCATTATATAAACCCTTGCTTTAATTATAAAAGTATTATAATATAAATTTGCAGGTTTTTGCAAATTTGAAAAAGAGGTATTATGGATAAACCGGTTTTAGCAATAATTATACCCTGCTATAATGAGGAGCTTTGTGTGAAAGCTGCTATTGAAAGACTGCTTGATGTTTTGGATGATTTAATCAAGAAAAATAAAATAAAAAAGGACAGTTATCTTTACCTTGTGGATGATGGCTCACATGATAAAACCTGGAGCATAATAGCAGATTTTCATAGAAAAAATTCGAGAATTAAAGGTTTAAAGTTTATAAGAAATTTCGGTAACCAGAAAGCTTTGATTGCAGGTCTGGAGGGTGTGAGAAATATTGGATGCGACTGTGCTGTTTCAATTGATGCGGATCTTCAGCAGGATGAATGTGCTATTGAAGAATTTGTTGATAAATATACAGAGGGTGCTGATATAGTTTCCGGTATCAGAAAAGACAGAAAAACAGACGGCTTATTTAAAAAGTTTACTGCACTTGCTTTTTATAAATTAATGAATATTCTAGGTGCAAAAATCCCTCAAAATCATTCTGATTACAGGCTTGTCAGTAAAAAAGCCCTTAACATTATGGAGCTTTATCCTGAAAAATATCTTTTTTTAAGAGGTTTTTTTAATGAAGTAGGATTAAAAACGGCATTTGTTTATTTTAATGTAAAACCGAGGATGTCAGGTGAGTCAAAATTTAATTTTATGTCTTTAATGACTCTTGCATTGAACGGAATAACTTCTTACAGCATTGTTCCGCTCAGACTTGTCGCGGTTTTAGGATTTTTGATGGCATTTTTCGGTTTTTTGGTTGGAGTTGAAACAATTATTGAAAAAGTCTTCTGGCATAATTCACCGAATGGCTGGGCAACTGCAATAATTTTAATGTGTGTTTTCGGCGGAATTCAACTATTTTGTCTGGGTTTAATAGGTGAATACGTCGGTCAGGTTTTTCGTGAAGTAAAAGCCAGACCCAGATATATTAAAGATATAGAGTTAAAATAACATTAAAAATCATGAAAGGAGATCAAACATGCAAAAAGAACAAAAAAGCATCAAGTCGTCGGGGGGGGGGCGCTATTAGCTTCTCCTCAAGGGTTTCGGCAAAAATTATTAAGTATTTTAGGTTGCTATTGTACTAATACAGCAGGAAGTATTGTTTTGGCGTGTGAAAGTAAGCCCTCACCCGAACCCTCTCCCATAGGAGAGGGAGTGATCTGTAATCCCGAACTTGTTTCGGGATCTCAAGAGACAATAGTGTTTAATTTTGAGGGAGCGTGCCGCTCCACCCGCCAAATTGAGTTTTGCATAAACTTTTCACGTCATTCTGAGCCGACAGGCGAAAGAATCCAGCCTATGATGGCAGACGGAGGGCAGGAAGTTCTGAGGTCAGGCGATTTAGAAGGTACGAAGATAGGAAGCTTGGAAGATAAGCCATTTAGATTAAACAGCTTATCCTCTAATCCTCCTACCCTCCTATTTTTCATGAAAAAGCTGGATTGCTTCGGTTCAAAAGAACCTCGCAATGACATGGAAAGTTTATGTAAGGCCGGTTTGTCGGATGCAGCGGCTACGCTGCCTCTCCAGCAAGTGGCGAGGAAAAAGCACTTCACCCTTCACCGTTCACTAAAACGGAATGCTGCATTTACATTAGCAGAAGTTCTAATTACCCTTGGAATTATCGGAGTTGTCGCAGCATTAACCCTGCCGTCACTGATAGCGAATTACCAGAAATCTCAGTTTGAAGCAGGTGTAAAGAAAATGGCATCAGTAGTAGGCCAGGCAGTAACGAAATTAATGGCGGATGAAGGAGTAAACAAAGTAACCGAGACGAGTTTGCTGTATGATTCAAGCGAAGATAATGGTAATATCTATAAACTAGGTGGAGAATTCTTAGACAAGTATTTTAATGTTGTCGAGAAGTGTGAAACATACGATCAATGTTTTGGCGAAACTTATAAACCATCAAGTAAAAATTCTACAGAGACACCTGCTCAGTTTGGACTGTTTGAAGAAGATTCTTGTCGAATACTTGCTGACGGAGCTAGTGTATGTCTAAATGCAGGTCATGATGGTTCCGGTGGCATTGTATATGTAATTTTTGATTTAAACGGTAAAAGAGGTCCTAATAGACAAGGTTATGATTTATTTGGTTTTTCAATATATTATGATGGATCAATTTCAGAAGTCCCGCCAGAATGCAGAAAAGATGCAGCCCAATGTAATGGTTATACTCCAATTGAAAAGGCTGATTTGTGCAAAAATGGTGAAGTCTCTAGTTATGGTGCCGGCTGTTTTATGTATTTGCAGCGAAACGGCTTCAAGATTGATTATTAACAACTAGAAAAGGAGATGTTTTTACATCTCCTTTTTTATCGGCCGTGCCACTGTCTATCGAACACAATAAATAAAATTTTTAAACATATTATCTCTTTTTAACAATACGACACCCGCAAGGATTGTCTTAGTGCTGCTATGTTTCCATCCTGACACGGTTCGACAGCTTGCGCCGCCATATCCTTAAACGTCAA
>CALURE010000040.1 GCA_944323095.1 Candidatus Gastranaerophilales bacterium | reverse complement strand
CAGCAGGATATAAATAATTCAAAAAATTTGCTTAATATTTCTTAATATAAGGCAATTTTATCTCCTAATTTTACTTTATAAAAATACGGGGAAAATTATAGGAGAAAAATTATGACAGAGAAAATTTCTGCTGAACAGCTTTACATTAATGCTATGATGAAAAAATTGCCGGATGTAGAATCCAAAAAAGAGTACACTGTAAAAAAGGGCGACTGTTTATGGGACTTAGCCGAGCGTGAACTCAACAAAAAGAACGCTTCTAATCAGGAGATAAGCAATTACATGCTTTTAATTGCAAAATTAAATAAGTTAAATACAGTGGAAAAAATGAATAATATTAAAACAGCGCAGAAAATATATTTACCTGACAAAGTTTCTAATAGCAAAAAAGAAAGTGTTCCGGTAAAAACAAGAGTAAGAAATGAGGCTGAAAATACTGCATTTAAAGCATATAACACTTTGAAAAACAGTAAAACTATTGTGGTTGACGAAGTTGATTTAAAATCCAAAAAAAGCTGCCATGTTTATAATAAAAAATTAGATAAAGGCGGTTACGCTTATTCACGTGATCTTGTATTGTCTTTTTCTGTTGAGCCTGATAACAAAATTTCAACTATATATTTAGAAAACGATAAAAATTTAAATGTATATGGTTATGATTATACTGTTGATCAAAAGGGAAATATTAAAATGCGTAATTATCCTTTTAAGCAGGAAGGCAAACTAACCCCTGAAGAAAATAGTAAATTACGGACAGAATTATATAAACTGATTAAACATTAATTTATTCAAACTGTCTGTTGTTGTATTGAATAGTCTGCTGACGCATGTTTTCAATTTCGTTAACCGTGTCATCAACATATTCCTGAACACTCTGGGTATTCACCGGGTTTCCGTTAAGTTTCAGAGATGAAACTCCGTTTAAAGTGTTCATTCCAATCAAAAAGATTACAGCAGCAATAACAAGCCCTATTAGTAAATCTATTGCGCCGAACCCTAATTTATTTTTATTTATAAAAAATTTTATAGCTTCTCCGGTTGTTCTGGGTGTTTTTAAAATTTCATCCTGCAAGGAATTTGTTTTTATTCTGTTGTAAAAAAATTTTTTATATAATTTTAAACCTGCAAATATAACGATGCAGGATAGTAAAACACCACCCATTGAGAGTGCAAATTTAAACATCGGGTTTTGCATAACAGCAGTGCGGGTCTGTTCGCACAAGCCCGCATTTGCCGTTAAAAATAAAAGTGTAATAATTGTATTAAAAAATTTATTCTTCAACTGTTGCCTCTGTTGTATCTTTTGTTTTTCTGGAGCGTGTTTTTCTAGCTTTAGAAGTCCCGCGGTTTGGTCGTCTTGTTTTTTTAGGTTTTTCTTCTGTTTGTTCAGCCGGTTGAACTTCTTCGTCTGCAGTTGCCTTTGCTGTTTCTGTTACAGTTGCCTGAGTGTCAACTTCAATTACAGGTTTAATTTCTTCATTTGCTTTTAGAACAGTTTCTGCTGTTTCAATTGTCGGTTCAATTATATCCTGCGGTTCCTGCTTCTTTTCAAATTTATTTTTTCTGCCGCCGCGTTTCCTTTTATTATCGCGTTTTTCTGTTTCCTGAGCCGCAACGGTTGAAGGATTTTCAACCTCAATCTCAGGTGTTTGTTGTATTTCCTGTTCTTCAACAGATGGTGTTTCCTGTTGCGGTGCAGGCTGATTTTGATTTTTGTTATTATTTTTATTCTTTTTAAAGTTATTTACCGGCAGTTTCATTTTCGCCGCTTTTGCTCTGTATTCGCCTTCTGCTGTCGGAGTTGCAAAATTAAATTCATTCATAAAGTAACCTGTTCCCTGACAGTGCGGGCATTTTCTCGTAAATATTTCGGATAGAGACTGACCCTGTCTGTGTCTTGTGAGTTCTACGAGTCCTAAATCGGAAATTTGTCCGACCTGAGGTTTTGCTTTATCAGGTTCAAGAGCTATTTCAAGTTCTTCAAGCATTGCAAGTTTATCGGCTCTTGACATCATATCTATGAAGTCAACGATAATCATACCGCCTATATTTCGCAATCTGAGTTGTCTGGCAATTTCATGGACTGCTTCAATGTTTGTTTTCAAAATTGTTTCATCCTGAGTTGATGAACTTGTAAATTTACCGCTGTTAACATCAATTACCGTCAATGCTTCTGTCTGCTGTATGAATAAATAACCGCCTGAAGGCATATTTACTTTCACATTCAAGGCAGCTTTAATTTCTTTATGAATATCTTCCGCAATAAGCAGTGGTTCTGTACCTTTATATAGAGTTACCTGAACATTTTTATTCATGTGCCAGTTTTGTAAAATATTTTGAACTCTCTGCATTGCAAATGCCGTATCAACAACAATTTCTTTAACGTCTTCCGTGCAGGCTTCTCTTATTGTTCTGTATAGAAGATCCTGATCTCTGTAAAGAAGATTTGGAGGTGTCATAGTTTCTGCAGCTGTGATAATATTATTCCATTTTTCAAGAAGAATTTCCAAATCTTCCTGAATATCTGCTTCTGACTGACCTTCTGCTTCGGTACGGATAATAACACCTACTCCTACAGGTTTAATAAGGCTTACAACCGATTTTAGCCTTGCTCTTTCTTTAGAGTTTTCAATTTTTTTACTGATGCTTATACCCGGTTCGTTCGGCATCAACACCAGAAATCTTCCGGGTAAACTGATTTCTGTTGTAACTCTCGGACCTTTGTGGCCTGTCGGTTCTTTTACTACCTGAACTATAAGTTTTTGTTTCGGGGAAAGTTTATCTTTTAAAGCGCCTTTTCCCATCACATCCTGAGCATGCAGAAATCCCATCTTGTCTGTTCCGACATTTACAAATGCCGCATCAATGCTCGGGAGAATGTTATCAACAGTTGCAAGATAAACATCTCCAAGTATTACTTCTCCTCTTGAAATAAAAAAGTCGGTAACTTTACCGTTTTCCATTACTGCGGCAATGTTGTCGCGTTCTGCGATGATAATTCGTTTTTCAACATTTCCGTTTTTGTTGTGTTTGTCATTTGCCATAAATAAAATCCTTTACTATAATTCTTTTAAATCTTTGTCAAAAAAGCGTGTACGCTTTATATCAAAGGTTACATCCGGTGCAATTAAATTCATCAGAACATCTGCTCTCAATGCGGGAATTCCTTCTTCTGCAGTCCCGTCTTTTCCCTTAATTGCGGATTGACCGCTTTTAAGCACTATGAACAGACTTTCATCTTCAAATCTGTATGATTTAATTGATTTTTTAATATCTGTTTTTTTGATTAAACCTTTTTTGTTTTTCTTCTCTACAAAAATTTCTTGAGAAGATAAAACTCTGTCTGTATTATATCTTAAAGTTTCAAAATCGTAAAGTGATTTATTAAAAATATCAATTTTATATTCTGCCCATTGTGCTGTAATATCAATAGCAGGGGCATTTTTTTCTATTTTTACAATACTTATAATTTTTGATTGCTCCGGCAGAACTTTCTCCAACTTTAGTTTGAGTTCATCTGGTGTAAGATTGTCAAAAAGTTCTATATCAATGAGTTCGCATTCACTTTCGGCGAACAGAGGCAGAGCAATTCCCATTGATACTTTCATTGAAGGATTATAGCCGAGAGAATACACTACATTCAAATCTGTTCTTGCAAGTGCTTTAAAGAACGTATTCTGCCAGTCAAGATGGGAGAAATATTTTAAAATGCCTGTTTTGGTAAGTTTAATTCTGTATTTATAAATTTCTCTGTCATATCCCTGACAGGTTTGCGGATTTTTTATTTCTACTTTTAAATTATGAGCTTTTTCGCTTGCTTCAAACGGTTTGGCAAGGATTTTTCGTGTTTTTAAATTTTTGCAGACTCCGCAATTGACGCATGCAGTTTCGCATGTCGGAACAGAGGAGGGCAGGAGGGCAGGAGGGCAGGAAGGCAGGAAGTTTTCTGATAATTGTATAACTTCATCCCCTCCTATCTTCTTATATTCTAATATTGCGCTATTATATTCATTAACAAGCCATGCCTTATCCAGTCCGACATCTATAAAATCCCATGGCAAAACTTCTTCTGTAGAATATTGTTTCTGGGCAAGTTCTGCAAGGTTAATTCCGAGTTCTTCCGCAGTTTTGTGCCAGATATCTTTGTTGAAGTATTCACCCCACGCATCTAAATAGCAGCCTTTTTTATAAAGTGCTTCAATATATTTACAAAGGCTTTTATCTCCGCGTGTTAATACCGCTTCAATTTGAGATATGGTATCTTCGTGATAGTTAATTTTCAGGCCTTTTATATGTTTTGTTTTTTCTTTTAAATAGTGTATATGTTCGTCAACTTTTTCAAGGCTCATCTGCCCGTGCCATTGAAACGGGGTAAAAGGCTTGGGGACAAAAATTGACAGGGTGCATGTTATATCAAGTCCGTGATTTAACCCTTTTTCTCTTTTAATTTGTCTGCACCTGTACTTGATTTTTTCCAGAAGCTCTGCCATTTCATCCATATCTTCAAGCGTTTCTGTCGGAAGTCCGCAGATGAAGTAGAATTTAACTTTAGACCAGCCGTTTTCATATAAAGTTAAAACCGCATCCAGAATTTGTTGTTCAGTAATATTTTTCTTTATAACATTTCTTAGTCTCTGGCTGCCTGCTTCCGGGGCAAGTGTCATTGTGGATTTCCTGACACTCTGAACAAGGTTTGCCAGCTCAAGGTTAAAACCGTCAATACGCTGACTTGGCAATGACACAGATACTTTTTTTTCATTAAAATCAACAGCGAGTTCTTTTATTACTTCATTAATATTTTTATAATCATTAGAAGACAGAGAAAGCAGAGAATATTCATCATAGCCGGTGTTTGTAACAAGTTCTTTTGCAATTTTAATTATATCTTCAGCAGAACGTTCTCTTATCGGTAATGTTACATGCCCCGGCTGGCAGAATCGGCACATTCTGCCGCAGCCCCGTCTGATTTCAACGACAGCTCTGTCCTGTACTGATGTAGAAAACGGTATCGGATATGATTTTAATGCCGTATCATAAGTTAATTGTGCAATGCGTTTTGTAACAGTTCCGCCGGTTAATGCCGACCAGCGGCCGCAGGCGGAGGGCAGGATGTCAGGAGGACAGGAGGACAGGCTTTTTTGATTTGAAATTAGCTTGACTTCCGGGCTTCTTGCCCTCTGAACTTCCGTATCATATCTGCATAATGCTTTAATTCGATCACCTCTTGGCATTCCCTTTGTTTTTTCTAAAATTTGGCATACTTCAATAATGCTGTCTTCGCCGTCTCCTATCATAAAAACATCTATAAAATCCGCAACAGGTAACGGATTAAATGCACAGGGCCCGCCTGCAATTATAATCGGGTCAGCATCGCTTCTCATATCGTTGCGGTAAGGAATTCCAGCCATATCTAGCATTTTTAGAACTGTAGGATAAGACATTTCATATTGCAGAGAAAATCCGACAGCATCAAAATCTTTTATATTGCGCTTGCTTTCAAGTCCATATAAAAGTTTTGGCTGAAAATCTTTTTCCGGTGCATAAACTCTGTCTGCCATATAACGTGTGTGTTTATTTACCAGATTATATAAAATTCTTAATCCGAGATTGCTGATACCTATTTCATATTTATCAGGAAACGCAAAGGCAAATCGTACTTTTGCACTGTCAAAATCTTTATTATAAGACAGAAATTCTCCGCCGACATACTGGTACGGCTTATTGCATTTATATAAGGCTTCGTGATTTTCTCTAAAAAAACAGTTCAAGTTTCCCTCCCTGAAAGTTATGCAGGATTATCCGGAAAATATTTATCAATTTCGATTATAGTGCCGTCAAGAGTGTTTTCCTCAAACGATTTCATAAATTTGAAAAGTTCGCTATTCGGCACATCATAGTTATAAAGGACGGTTTCCCCTTTATATTCGCGCATAACTCTCACAATATAATGGCATTTTTCAGCATATTTCAACAGATGTTCAGGATTAAATTTATTGCCGTTATGATCTTTGTCAATCCTGACATAGCTGAATCCTGCATAATACTTAACTTTTTCTTTAGTTTCCTGAGAAATATTACTATTATGCTTTGAAAATATGTCTATAACTTTTTTATTAATTTCATCACTCATATTTATATTTAACTATATTATTGGCAGGCATGGCTAAAATGTTAACAATTTGTGATATAATTAAAGAAAAAGGAGTATGATTTGTTTATAAAAAAGAACAAAATGACAGGAAGATTAATTGTAAACCTGTTCGGGTTACGTTTAAAATTTCGTCTGCCCGTTAAAAATAAAAAAGCGGATGAAAGATTTGCCAACTTGTTATATGAGCTTGCAGATCCGAGAACCCTTGCCAGAGTTAAACTTCCGAAAGTTATGGATTTGTATGAATCTTTATATGCTTTAATAGATTCCGAAAAATCCCTTGCACGTTTCGGGGACGGCGAATTTAAGCTTATGATGGGAGAAAGTATAAATTTTCAAAAATATGACAAAAGACTTGGGAAACGACTAGAGGAGGTTTTAGCCAATAAAGATGATAATATTCTTGTCGGAATTCCTGATGTTTTCGGGTATTGTAACAGTGAATATTTCAGACGTGTATTGATATCAAGCAGAGATTATCTTTACAAATTTATGAATTTTGAAAGACCTTATTGTGATGCCTTTATCACCCGCCAGTCTAAATTTAACAGTGAAACAAAAGGAAATGACTATTACAAAACTCTAAAAAGATTATGGGAAAATAAAGATATTGTTATTGTTGAAGGTGAAGGCAGCAGACTGGGTATTGGTAATGACTTATTTGCAAATGCTAAATCAATTCGCAGAATTTTGTGCCCTATAAAAGATGCTTTTTCTAAATATGATGAAATTTTAAATGCGTGCAAAAATTCCGGCGGCAGATTTTTTATAATTGCGCTCGGCCCGACAGCAACGGTTCTTGCCTGTGATCTTGCAAAAAACGGTTTAAGAGCAATTGATGCAGGGCATGTGGATACAATGTATGAATGGTTTTTGAGAAAAGCAACAAAAAGTATCCCGATAGAAGGGAAAATTGTATTTAATGAAGAACGCAATAAAAACAGCATAAAGCCCTGCAAAGATGAAAATTATTACAAGCAGATAATAGCTGAAATTAGTTAATTTCGCGAACGCAAAAATAGCCCATGCGGCTAATATCAATTTTTATAAATGTGCGGTATAATATCAAATATGTTTAAATTAAAAAAAGGCAGGATGCCGCATTCATATATGATTTCAATATTTGGAATAAGAATACGTTTTAGAGACAAATTAGCCTGTAATAATAACAATATAATATTTGTTGATGAATCAGGGAAAGAGCATAAAAAAACAACAATTAACGGATTAAATATTCGCTTTATCGGTGCAAATTCGACCATAAAAATTTATGCACCGTGTCCTAAGTTCGAAAATTGTACTTTTATATGCGGGGATAACATTAATATTACAATAGGCGGGTCGGTACACCGTATTACAAATCTTTTTGCGGAAGTCACATCTAAAAATGCTTCACTTAATATCGGAAAAAATTTAGCATTAAGAGGTGCTGTTTTCTCAATAAAAGAAAGGGAAAACCTTACCGTTAATATCGGTGATGACTGTTTAATTGCAAGTAATGTAAAATTCTGGACGACTGATTTTCATTCTGTAATTGACGCTGACACTAAAAGACCTCTTAATCCGCCTGCGGATATTACTCTTGGTGATCATTGCTGGGTTGGAGAAGATGCTGTGATTGCAAAAGGTGTTAGTCTTAAAAACGATACAATAGTAGCTTCAAGAGCTTATGTAACTAAATCCTTTGATATATCTAACATAATAATCGGCGGTGTTCCTGCCTCAATTATAAAAGAAAATACAAGCTGGTCTAATCTTCCGTATGACAAATATCTTGAATCACTTGCTTAATTTTTTTGCATAATCTTTATATTCTTTTATAAAGTTAATAATATCAAGTGCAAGCTCTTTTCTAATGTCAATCGGAGCATTTTTTAAATATTCCATTGCATGTGAAACTTTAATATTTTTATCATACCATCTGCGCATAATATAATTAAACTGATCATCAAGAGACATATCAATGTTAAAATCAATGTCTTTTAATCTGTCAATTATAAAATCAGCACAACGAACCTGAATGTATTCTTCAGCTTTTTCAAGTTCTGCAACAGCTCTGCTGACTGTCGGATCAAAGTCGTACCAGCGTTTTTTCATAATACATTCATGATACTGATTTTTTGGTATATTGTCAAGATATTATACAAGTGCTTCTTTTGAATTTTTGTATGCAAGAACAGACAATGATATTTCTTTTTGTAAATCTTTAGATGTGCATTTTAGATATTCAAATGCAGTTGATAAAAGCTCGTTTTTATCATACCATCTTTGAAATTTTTTATTGCTTATATTATTCATTGTTGAATTTTTAATATAATTTAATTCTTTATCTTTTTCTTTAATCGCACTAATAATGTATTCGGCATATTCAATCTGCGCATCAGTATTTGCACACTCAATCATACTTACTGCCATAAATACATCAGGTTCAATGTCATACCATCTCATTCAGCTTCCTCCCTTATATTGTACAAATCTATTATGCCCATATTTAAAAAAAAATAAACATGTATTTTGTAAAAAAATTTTTTTTTATTTTTAATCGTTGTATAATACTATTATGAAAAAGATTACAGCATTATTTATATTATTTTCCTTTATTTTTTGTAATTCCGCTGTTTATTCGGAAGTACTGGAAGGGCACGCAGAAAAAAATGATACATACGAACAGCAGCTTCAAAAAGAATTGTTTACAGGACAAATTGAACATTTGGAAAGAAAAGATATTATAAATATGACTGTTTCTCAGGTTCTCGACAGTAATATTAATATAGAAGGCGATGAATTTTTTGCTGAAGTTACTGACGAAGTAAGAGGTGACACCGGTGTTATTATACCTAAAGGCACAATTGCTCACGGAAAGATTACTCAAACAGAAGATCCTAAACGTCTTGGACGTCAGGGTTGGATTGAACTTGATTTTGATTATCTGGTTACTCCTGACGGGAGAGAAATTCCTATAGAAGGCAAGATGTCAACAAAACTTCATCCTGTCGCAGAAGCCTCCAAAATAGTTGCACAGGATGTTGGTTATACTCTGGCCGGCGGAGCTGTAGGCGGTTTTCTGGCATTAAATTGGCTAGGACTCGAGGCTGCAATTGCCTCTCAAGGTTATACTATTGCAGGCGGAGCTGCAGTCGGAGGAGCAATAGGACTTGGAATGGCTTTAATCAGAAAAGGTCATGATGTTTTGATAGCCCCCGGAGATCAAATAAGAGTTAAAATAAATACAACGGTGCCATTGCCCGTTTATAAAGAGACTGCTCTTATGCAGCATGAGATGTTTTATCCCGGACTTGATATTCATATAAGTGATATAAAACATGAAAAAGATCCTTTCGGAGAAGTAAACACTCTTACACTCACAGTTATGATATCAAATATGTCTGACAAAACTTTTTCAGGACTTGATATGGCTCTTGTAAACGATTATAACTCTGTTTTCAGACCGTCAATTTTTGGTGATACCAAATTAATGTTTAAACAGATACGACCGGGAGATAAGTTTGCAGGACGTGTATCGTTTTCTGTCGATAATATAAACAGAAGCTTCTGGCTTACTTTTTACGATCGGAGAAAAGGAACAGCTCTGACAAAAATTTCTCTTGATAATGCATACCGTAATGTATCGGAAAAAACTAAAAAGAAAAATTTAAAGTTAAGAAAGCGAAAAACTAATTTTAAAAAACAAGAAGATTTGTTTGATATACAATAATTTGTAACGTTTTCGTTATTAAACGGTTGAAATAAAATTATTTTATGTTACAATGTTAGTAATTAGTAAAAACCTAAAGAAAGTAGAGGAATTTATGGTGTGCGGGAAATTGGAAATTGATATTTTGAATTCATTATGGTCTTTGACAGAAAATAATGAAGACAGAGATGTTTCCATTCAGGATATTGTTGATTATCTTTCTGCTAATGGTGTGGAAAGAGCTTATACAACTATTAAAACTGTTATGGATAGATTGACTGTAAAGTCTGTTCTTGTACGTTATAAAGTCGGGAAAAAATTCTTTTACAAAGCAGCAATGAATAAAAGAGAAATGGCTCTCGAGGCAGTAAAATCTGTTACTGAACAGTTTTTTAACGGGAATTATACTGATTTAATCAGGTTTGTAGAACATGAACATGAAGATATGTTAGTATAAAATTATATGGGAATAATTGAAGACAGAGCATTTGTTGCATCGCTTATAAGACAGGTCTTAATTTCCCGTGTGTGTGTGAGGGAAGCTATATTGAAATTCCCGCGTGATACAGAAGATAAAAGTATTCACGCGGCTTATCATGCTCTGGTACATTTTGAAGCGGATGAGGATTTACGTGCCCGTGATGAGCTTTACAGAGAAGAACAGGATGATTATCTTGAATTTATTGCAAATGTACTTGACCGCGGAGAAAATTTACCCGAAAATATTATTGAAAACTATGAAAAATATTACGATTGTGCTAATATTCCTCATGAAAAAAATGCAAAAGGTTTCTTAAAAGGTTTTTTAAGATTTTTAAACATAAAATAAGGAGAAAAGATGAAAAAGTTATTTGTATTATTATGTATTTTACTGCTGGCAGGCGGATGCGCTATGGCAAAAGCAGACAAAAATTTGGAAGTTCTGCCTCTGTTATCTTCAAAATCAGAACAGGCAAACAGGGTTTGGGTCGGAACATTTCAGCTGGTATGGAATGATTTGATGGACGGGATTGTGAAAGGACCTGTAAAATTTGAAGATTACAAATCCCCGCTTGCAAAACAGCTCAACAAACAAAAATTTAAAGCGGATCAATTGTCTGAAGATTCTTATTATAAAACATATGGAGAAACTTCTCCCGAGCTAAAAGCTCAGATTGAAACAGCTATAAAAGAAAAATTCAATGAAACAAGCGATATTTTGGATTCTTTTGACTGGTCGCCTGCTCCGGGGAAATATTTTATTTATGCAATGCTGAAAAAAGATTTTAAATTCTTAACAGCATTTGACAAACTAAAACCGGCACGATTTGCACATTCTTTCAAAAAAGTTGACTACTTCGGGATTGATGAAAACAGCGACAAAGTTTTGGATAACATGATAAACGTTCTTTTCTATAATTCTAAAAAAGATTTTGCAATTGCGATACGGACTGACGGTAATGATGTTGTTTATCTTTATAGAACAGACGATGATAAAACTTTTGATAAACTGTATTCCGATATGTTTATGAAAAAAGTTTACTATGACGGTCCATCAAAGTTCAATGAAAGTGATGAGTTGAAAGTGCCGAATATTAACTTATACAGAGAAAAATCGTTTGATGAACTCTGCAATCATAAAATTAAAGGTACTGATATGATTATTTCACAGGCTCTTGAGACAATTGATTTCAAAATGGATAATGAAGGTGTGAAATTAAAATCAGAGGCAGGAATGGCTGTTATGACCTGTGCATTAATGCCTGAAAATCCGGAACCGCGTAAATTCTATTTTGACGACACATTTGTTTTATTCTTGCAGGAAGCAGATAAAATTAAACCTTACTTTGCATTAAGAGTTTATGATGTTTCATTGATTAATAAAACAGGCAAAAAATAATATTTAAAAGGCGGTTTTTAAAACCGCCTTTTTTATAATTGAATTTCATAAGATATGTTATTGGAATTGAAATAATCTACTAAAGATACCTTGTTGGTACTTTCTTGTACCGACAAGAAAGTACCGCAAAGAAGCTCCCGGCTTTCACTC
>CALURE010000039.1 GCA_944323095.1 Candidatus Gastranaerophilales bacterium | reverse complement strand
TTTGGCACCGTTAATTTTGAGATTTATAATATTAGATAGAGAATTTATATCGCATTTTGTTAAAAAGAATGCTAATCTATCAGAATTCGGGGGTATTTTTTTAAATATTTTCTGCAAAACTCCGTAAAACAAGGCATAATCATTTCCGAGATTTATGCTCAGGACATTTTCTTGTTCCGGTGCATTCGAAAATGATATCGCAAATGTATCGAGAAGCATTTCTTCGTAAAATTTTTTAAAATAATCATTCTGCTTTATTGAAAAATTTGATTGTCCAATTACAAAAATTTTTTTGTAATCCTTTTCTACGATTTCCTGAATTGCAGAATTTAATTCATCATCGTTGTAGCCTGCTGTTTCTGGCTTTTTTTGCCGACCTTTTGCAAAACCTTTTGCCTGCATGGCTGACTGAAAGAGCGGCTCAAAATTGTTATCTATAATTTTTACTACACCTTTTGGAGCAGTTTCATCCGTAGTAAATAATCTGCCGCGATAAAGATATTCAACATTTTGCGATTCGTTCTTTGTTAAAAGTATTGCGCCCGGAAATGTTGCAAAATCAAGTATCGTACTTATAATCCCCGTGCCGAAGTGTCCTTTTAAATTTTTAAAATGTTTAAAAAACGGAAAAACATGTGCAATAAGAAGATTTCCATTTGTATAAACATCAATGTCTTTATCCTTAACGTATTCGAGAACCGATTTTAAATCCTCGAGATTAGAACCTGAAACAAGTATAGCCTTATTGGGACTTGTTGAATAAGATACAGATGTTTTTTCAGGTTTGCCGTACTTTTCTATCTGTGCTTTATTAATCAATGCCAGAAGTTTGATATCGCATTGAGCAAGAGTTTCAATATATTCTTTGGCTTCATCTTGATTGATTTTGTGTTTATTAAAAAAGTTCAGTGCTGATAATACTAAATCAGAAACTTCATCACAATCTTTGCCGAGCTCATATAACGTTAACAAATTTACACACACACTTTTTATAACTGCAAAAAGAATTTCTAATTTATACTTGTCGTTGAAATTAAGTGTTTTATACTTTTGTAGGAATTCTCTGTCACCTCGCTTTAAAATACTTGATAAATTTGTATTCGGAGAGAGTTTTAATAAATTTTTCACATCTTTGCATTCAATATTTTTTTCTTTGCATAATTTCAGATATTCCTTTCTTGATTTTACAAGATTGATATATTGTTTTGAAAAAGAATTTAATACCTGAGATTCTGACAGATCTTTTGCAGCATCAATAAATGCAATTTGTGAAATTATATCGAATTTAATTTTCTCATTTTTAATTCCCAGAGCATTTAATTTGATCTGATAATATGCAATTTGTCTCAACAAAATATACATTACCTCCTGCATGGAAGCAATGCTGGGCGACACAGAACAGGCACCTCTTGCGACACAATCGTTATAATCAAAATTATTCGTGGAATTGTAATACATAGCTACACCCTGCATTTAAGATAATTAATAATATCGTCTGACTCATACATATTAATATTGTTGTCATCGTCATGAAGAAACGGCACCTGACTTTTCCCGCCTAATTCAATAAGTTTTTTATAATTTTGGAGATCTGCAATATCCAATTTGTTAAAATTCATGTTGTTTTCTTTTAAAAAATTCATTACTTTTATTGAATACGGACAGGTTTCAGAAATATATAAATCAATCATGGCTCACTCCTTTTTTTATATTATAATTCATGATTTTTTACTTTAATCGCCCTATAAGATATTAGAAACATCAGCCGATTGCATAAGAAAAATTTTTATACTAAACTAATCAGTATGAAAAATATATTATTTGTATTCGGCACACGCCCCGAAGTAATAAAGCTTGCTCCTGTAATATTAGAGCTTAAAAAATATCCGCAGAAATACAATGTAATTGTCTGCAATACCGAACAGCAAAAAGAGCTGTCAAACC
This sequence comes from Candidatus Gastranaerophilales bacterium, assembly GCA_944323095.1. Lineage (GTDB taxonomy): Bacteria > Cyanobacteriota > Vampirovibrionia > Gastranaerophilales > Gastranaerophilaceae > Stercorousia. The sequence goes on along the minus strand of CALURE010000039.1, from coordinate 10,088 downwards.
AGACGCTTTCTTATTTCGGACTTAAAGCTGATATAAATCTTGATTGCATGAAACCGGATCAATCTCTGCCGGAAATACAGACAAGAATCCTTTCATCGCTCGACAAAGTGTTTAACGAAAATGATATAGATGCTACAATTGTTCAGGGTGATACAATGACCGTTCTTTGCGGAGCTCTTGTAAGTTTTTATAAAAAAGTTCCGGTTTACCATGTAGAAGCAGGTCTGCGTTCTTATGACATATATGAACCCTTTCCTGAGGAGGTAATGCGTCAGATGGCATCGCGTGTTGCGGCACTTAATTTTGCCCCTACCGAAAAAAACAGGCAGGCTCTGTTGAAAGAAAATATTCAGAACGATAAAATTTTTGTTGTAGGCAACACTGTAATAGATGCGTTATTCTGCCTTTCCGCAGATACAATGAAGCAAGCAGAAGAATACTTTAAAAATTCAGGTATTAGTGTCAATGACAAACTTGTTTTAATTACTGTTCACAGACGTGAAAATCACGGTGAACGAATTGACAGAATACTGGATGCAATAGAATTTCTTGCGGCAAAATATAATGATCATACTTTCGTAATTCCGGTTCACCCTAATCCAAATGTTAAGACTAAAATATATGCAAGACTTCAAAAATACGCAAATATATCTCTTATGAATCCGTTGGATTATCCTTATCTTGTATATTTAATGAAGAATGCGAAATTAATTTTAACAGATTCCGGCGGCATTCAGGAAGAAGCCCCTTCATTTGGCTGCCCGACTCTTGTAATGAGGTATGAAACAGAACGGCAGGAAGGAATTGAGGCAGGAGTATCAATTCTTGTGGGAGCAGATTATGACAAAATAGTTGAAAACAGCGAAAAAGTTTTGTCGAAAAGCCGGGAGCAAACCAGATTAAAAGCACAAAATCCATATGGAGACGGAACTGCAGCCAGAAAAATAGAAGAAATTATTTCAAAAGCATAGATTTTTTTTCATAGTTTCTTAATGTTCCGCCATCTAAAACATATTTTTTATAACTTTTCAGTTTGTAATTTGTATCAGGCATCAGTGCAATTTCTTTTTGAAAATTTCTGTAAAGAGCTTTTTCACGTTCTTTATTTATAACATTAATATCTTTTACTGCATTTTTTTCCGAACTCTTTCTTGCAGAATATACTGCTAAAAGAAAAATAAGTATAGAGGCCATTGTCCAGATGCTTTTTTGATTATTAGCCTCTGTTTTAACAGACACAGGAGAAGAATCAGGTGTCTCAAATATAATATTAGCCTTCGCAATGTCAGGCGCCTGAATATAGATATTTAACCCGTTTGTCCTGTCATCTTGAACAGCAATTCCGCTTACTGAAGCATTATTTTTGTAAAGTGTATTTAAATCAGGTGATTTAACAACATTTTTTAGAGTCAAGATAACCTTATCAGATGATTCAATTTTTCTTTTTATGCCTGCAATCTCATCTGTTCTTAAAATTATTGCAGTGTCGTTATTATTTTTATCAATAATTATGGAATTCAAAAAATTATCCTGCGCAAAAGAAGCAAGTCCTGTAAATAAAGTAAGTATAAGTAAAATCTTTTTCAACATATCCTTTTATCCTCTACAATATTAAATTACCAGTTTTTTTCTAAATTCGCATCAATCAGCGGTTTTAAGTACATAGATCTATAGATTGATAAAAATATTACAAATTGTAACAAAAAGATAACATGCCGAAATTGAGAAAAATAATTTTTGTTTATATAAATGTAAGCACGAGAATATAACAGGAGCAGATTATGAATAACATTGAATCTAAAGCATCTGAAACAAGAACAAACGGATTGTTAAGCAATAAATCGGCAGAATCAGTTGAAACAGCAGGTTCACTTGCTATGAATAAACCGCACAGTTTATTTGAAACAAAGGTTTATGATGTATTTTCAAGCAGTAATCCGTTTTCTGTGGACTATTCTCAGTATTCAAATTCCTCTGACACAGTAGCATATTCAGGCGGATTTTTAGCAAGTTTTTCAAATGCTGTATCAACATTATCAACTTCATCATTTTCATCTGGAACATCTTCTGCAGGTACTTGCTCAGGCGGCGGCTTTTCCGGAGGTTCATGTTCTTCTGGCGGAGGATTCAGCTCAGTTTGCTAATAAGATAAAATAAAGAAAAAGAAATACTTTATTCGACGGTTAATTTAACCGTCTTTTTTGTTTATAAATATATTATGTGCAAAAAATATTACACTTACATTTTGCTTACGGAAAATGATACATATTACTGCGGATACACAGATGATGTTGAAAAGCGCTTTCTTCAACATCTGGAAGGCAAAGGGGCAAAATATACAAGAGCAAACAAACCTGTAAAAATAGTTTACCAGAAAGAATTTTTAACAAAATCAGAAGCTATGAAAGAAGAATGCCGCCTAAAAAAACTTACGCACAAAGAAAAAACTGAATTGTTGTCAAAATTCGTAAAATAAGATATAATAAAAAAGAGAAAAAAAGGAGGATAAAAAATGAGAAATAACAAAGCTTTGAAGTGCCCCCCCCCCGACAGGATGCAGATATAGCAAGGGGCTCAACCAATTATAATATTTGTCACACGGCCTTCACTCTAGCTGAAGTTCTAATCACACTAGGTATTATTGGGGTTGTTGCGGCATTAACTCTACCAACTCTTATTCAAAATCATCAAAAACAAGTTTATTATACACAATTTAGAAAAGCCGCTTCACAACTGGAAAATGCAATAAAAATGTGGGCATACAATAAAGGCTGCGATGGTGATGTCTGGGCTTGTTCAGAAGATAGCGAAAATTTAGAAAACAGTCCTCATTTTGTAGATGAACTTGTTAAAAATTTGAATGTTGCGCAAAACATTTACGAAAATAACTATGCAAGTGTTTGTAAAGGTTATGACAATTTGCCTGTATCCCGTAAGCTCAACAATCCAAATTTAAATAGAAATTCTAATTCCGAAGATATGTGTACAAATGACCGTGGCATTGGGAGTGATATATATGCATTTATAACTGCTGACGGAATGCTTTTTAATTTTTCAACTGATTTTGGGGTTGGTAATGGTGGTTTTGTTGATATTAATGGACCTGATAAAGCTCCAAATGTATTTGGACGAGACATATTCATTTTTTATTTAAGAAAATCTTTGTCAAATGGCGACAAAGCAATTGAATGGGGTGGGACAACAAAATTAGATACATCAAATACATGTGGAGAGCCAAATAGTGACGAAGAAGCTTCAGATTGTGCAGCAAAATTATTACAAGAAGGAAAAATGAATTATTAATTATTTAAAAAGCCGGCTTGTAAAGCCGGCTTTTTAGTTTTCTTTATTTGCGTTTGCCTTTTCTTCTTTTTGTCTTTGTTTTTCAAGACGCTTCAATTCTTTTTCTCTCTGCTTTTCAAGTTTCTGTTGTTTTTTTGCTTCCTGCTCAGCTTTTATTTCTTTGTATTTTATCAAAATTTCATCGCCGGATGTAGAACCCTGAATTCGTCTTCTGAGATTATAATCTTTTTGTGACTCTTTAAATTCAGCGTTCATTTCTTTTATCTTTGCTTTATATGAATTTTCCAGTTCTTTTAATTCCTGTTTCTCTTGTTTTTCTTTTTGTTTTGCATTTTCTTTTTCAATACGTTTAAGCTGTTTTTGTTCTTTTTCAGATATCGATGGCGAGACAACACCGGCTTTTACAAGCTTATAGCCGTTCATGCTTACAGGAACTTCAGATTGCCTGAAGGTAACAAGTCTTGACTGTTCTCCTTTTGAGTTAACCATCCAGATACCGAGATTAACAGGTTTGTCATCAGTAAATGCAAATGCATTAACAACAACCCAATCAGGATTATCAGCTGCAAAGCCCAGAGGATAAACATCCCAGCGCTTGTCATCCAGATCAAGAGCCTTATTTTCTTTCCAGTAATATGCTATTGCATCTCTCACTTCTATCAACTCATAAGATAAACCCGTTGTAAAATCATAAACAATCGGAGTTGTTTTCCAGATACCATCTTTTGAGTTACCTATTTTTTCTTTTGCGAGAAGCTTTGTACCATCTGTTGAAAAATCAACAGGAGTTAAGGTTCTAAATGTATAATAATTATCATTTTTTTTGTCAGTTGATAAAATCGGATCAGACAAACGATGAATTGTGCTTGCTGTTAAAATTTTATCCATATTTGATTTTGCTTCTTCAAGATTAATAACAAACAGATCGCATGCTGTTGAGCCGCTGTTAGGGTAATAATATACTGAAGGATAAACAAGCTTGGTAAAATCCGGAGAAACTATCCCTTGTGCGTTTTGCTGTCTCTTTTTATAAAAAGTTTTTGTCAGAGATATTTCAGGGCTTCCCGGAGGATTATTGTATCTTACAATTTTATAAGAAGGTTGCGGAACATAAATCATGTCAGCCGGAGTAGGAAATTTGGGAACAGGAATTTCTTCTGTCATTCTATCTTTAGGAACAGATAAGAGCTCGTATTCTTCAAGAGTCATATAGCCAGTCGGATTTCGCTCTAATTTCGCACGCTCATACTTTTCTTTTTCCTCACGTTTTTGCACATTGTGTATATACTTAGCTTCTTTTTTATTCTGATCTTTATCAATTTGAGGCAGAGGAATTTCATCTCCCCACTGGATATATGCACAAAAAGCAGCGACTATGCCTAAAAGTGCATAAAGCATATCACACCAGACCTTCTTTCATAGCCATAGATACAGCTTTTGAACGCGAATTTACGTATAACTTCTGCAAAATGCTGTGAACATGTGTTTTTGTTGTAGAAATTGTAATAAAAAGTTTGTCTGCAATCTGCGGATTAGTTAGACCGTCAACTATTAAAGCCAGAACATCCATCTCACGTTCTGTCAGACCGTATAAATTTTTACCGAGCTTGTAATTAATTTCGCCTCGTTTTTCAGTTACTGAAGCCCCCCGTCTAATATTAGAAAGAACAACTTTTGCAATTGCAGGATCAAGCCAGCCAGCGCCTTCTGAAACCGCTCTTACTGCCGCAACTGTTTGTTCTGATGTTGCCCCTTTTGTAATATAACCGTCTGCTCCTGCCTGAAATGAATCAAATATATCATCTTCACTTTCCCGTGAAGTGTACATTAAAACTTTGATTTTCGGATTAGCAGCTTTAATACGCTTAGTAGCTTCAATACCGTCAATTGTCGGAAGTCCGATATCCATGACAACTACATCAGGAAGCAAATCAAGTGCTTTTTCTACACCTTCCTGACCGTCTGCACACATATCGTCAATTTTTATATCAGCATTACTGCTCAATATAACAGAAAGCCCCATTCGTGCCATATCATGATCTTCTACTATTAACACTCTTATATCTTTAGCCATTAGAAACCTGTCTTTCTTTAACTTTTTCATCCAGAGCAACATCTGTCAGAAGAAAAGAAAATTCACTTCCTTTATCAATTTTGCTGTCAACCCAAATTTTACCGCCGTGTGCTTCAATTATCTGTCGTGATAAATACAGCCCCAGCCCTGTTCCTGTTGAACGTTTTCTCGTAGTACCCTGTGAAAATCTTTTAAACAAATTCGGAATATCTACCTGCGGAATACCGTTACCGTTATCACTCACAGAAAAAATAAAATCTCCGCTCTGTATTTTCGCAAGAATTTTTATCTCACCGCCTTTATTCGTGTAATTAATCGCATTTCCGCACAAATTTGTTATAACCCTTTTAATTTCTCCTTTATCAGCGCATATATTCAAATTTTCATCTAATTCATATTTTACCGAGAATTTAAGAGCTTTTTTATCAGCAAGCGGTTTCAGCTCCGAATAACACTGCTCTACAAGCTCTTTGACCGGAAAAGCTGTTTTGCAAAGGGTTAATTTTCCGCTTTCAAACCTGTAAACTTCAAGCAGTGCATTTACAAGCCCGAGCAAATCTTCATTACTTTTCAGCATAGTTGATAAGAGAACTTTTTGTTTTTCATCAAGGTCTCCAATAGCTCCTTCCAGAAAAAATTTAAGAGTCTGTATTGCCGCCAGAAGGGGGGTTCGCATATCATGAGTCAAAGTTGCAATAAAATCTTCTCTCAGTCTTTCTGTTTCTTTCTGGACGCTAACATCCCGAATAACACCGACAAATTTGTTAATTTCATCGGTTTCATCACCGGAAATTGCAGCAAAACTGATTTCTACCGGAGTATGAATACCGCTTAAAGCGTTAACAATATAATAATCTCTGAGAAGAATTTCAGAAGTATCATCTCCTAATCCGAAAATTTCACCTGATTTATTATTTTTTGATGAGTTAAACTCTTTTACATTTGAGTATGCAATTTCTTGAAACTTCTTTTTGCACAAAGATTTTTCAGAAAGTCCTACTAAATTTTCACATGCAGGGTTAACCTGCATTATATGCCCTTCCCCGTCAACAATTACAATGCCGTCCGCACAAAAATTTATGATACCGGAAAGTTTTTTATTAGCTTCTGAAAGATCTGCTGTACGCTCTGCGACAATTTTTTCCAAATCATTTGAATACTCTTGCAATTTTGCCTTAGCATCCTCAAGTTCAACAATTTTATTACGTAAATTTTCAAGCAAATGACTTCTTTCAATACCATTTTTGATGTTCAAGAGTAAATCATCATTATCCCAAGGTTTTTCAATGTATTTGTATAATCCGATTTCATTTATTGCTTTAATAGCATTTTCTTTATCAGCATAACCCGTTAAAAGTATCATACTGACTTCAGGATAAAGTTTTTTTGCTTCGCGCAGGAATTCAAGCCCGTTCATTTCAGGCATAATAAAGTCCGAAATTATCAAATCAGGCACATTTTCTTTTAAAAATTCAACTGCAGCTTTAGGGCTGTTAAATAAATGTATATCATTAAATCCCTCAACTTTGAATAAGGTTTTAAAAGCCGAGGTAACCATTTTTTCATCATCAACTACTACAATTTTACCGGTACTCATATTTTATATAATACGATATTTTAATTCATAAGACAAATTCATTACAAAATTGCAATAATTAAATTTCAGCGATCTTTTCTACTTCAATATCGCTAATAAGTTCGGAATATGATAAGACTTTTATATTCTCTATGTAGCTGCAAAGCAAATCAAATAAAGGTTTTCTAATATCCGGTGAGACTAGCAGAACAACATCATTTTTATGATTCTTAATTTTTGATGCTGCATTAACAAATGAAAGCACGAGCTGCTCAATTTCGTCAGGTGTTAGTTTAAATATTACTCCTAACTCTGCCCGTAAAAGGGCATCGCCGAGTTTTCGCTCAGTTTCAGGTTTTAAAGTCAGCGCATATAAAATTCGTTTATCATTTAACTTTATCGAAAACTTTTCACATATTTGAGCTCTTAACTCAACGCGCAGCTGGGTTAGTAAAATTTCCGGACTTTTACTGAATCTTGCAAAATCACATAACCTTTCAAATATTAATATTACATCTGTTACAGGAACTTCTTCTCTTATAAGCCAGACAAGTATCCGTCTTAAATCTACTGCAGATATAAGTTCCGGAATCAAATCATTTACAAGTGTAGGATTTTCCGATCTCACTAGTTCCATATATTTTATAACATCTTTTTTCGTCAAAATATCATTCACATGCTTTACAAAACACATTCTCATATGTTCTAATACAACTTTAGAGATATCTTCTTGTGAAGCAAATTTATCAACAAAAAATGTATCACGTCTTATAGAACGAACGTAAATCCCGAATTCATAAGGTTTATAGCTTGCATCATCAAGACATCTGACTTTAGGAATTATATAACCTAATTCATCAGCAAGCTCTTTCCGTAAATTTCCGATTAAAGGCAAAAGTACATTTTTCAATTCAGGATCCGCATAATCAACAAGTGCACTCCCCATCCTGACAGATAAAATATCAACCCCAAGCCTTTCAAACATCAAATTCGGGCAGTTAAATTTAAAACTATCCACATTTTCGTCAGATTCAGTAATCAGCTTATTTTTTTTATTATTATTTACCTGTTCAAGCACATCATAATTAGTTAGCACAATAAACCAGCATACAATCGAAAGGCTTGAAATAAATGGCCCGAGATATCTTACATATTTTTCTATCTGCTCAAAACCGGCCAGGTAAAGAAATAATCCAATTAAAACAAATATTAAAAATACGCAGAACTCCATCGGATGTTTTTTAATATCATTAAATAATCCTTCATTTTGTTTTGACACACGCTTAAAATCATCTTTATTTATGTAGTCAGACGAAATATTATCGATTTTGCCCGAATAATTGTCATAATGAGACTGCATAATAGCAAATTTATAAGTATCATAGTCAATTATTTTATCGTCATACAATTCTTTAACTGAGTCTTTATAAATTTTTGAAACAGGAATTTCTGTCAGTGAAATATAATCACTCATTGTATAATGTTCAAGAGTCAGCGCATTATCATGATTCTTGTTAATAAGGTACTCATAGATTTCGGAATTAATTTTTTTTATAATTATATCTATGAAATCTGCGGGAATTTGAGCGTAAATAAGATCAATGACTCTGTGAAATGTCCATTCCGCCACAGTTTGCGTTATAATTTCACATGCTTCATTGTTAACATCAGAATCATCATATAATGATTTTGCGGTTTCTGTTGAAAATTTATACACATAGTCCCACACAAAATCTTTCCAATACTTATCAAAATCTACCGGACAATCAGCAACAAGCTTAAATCTTAATTTATTTATAAAATCTTTGTACTTAAAGTCCTTAGTCATAAATATAATTATATGCCAGCGCACAGTAAATTTCAAATTGTAAATAATTAAAAACAGGAAAGTTATTTTAACCTCCCTGTTTATTAAAATTTAGCGAATTTAATTTTTATTACTTGTAGCTGTGCGACTTGTAAGATCTTGACTGAAGCTCTTTATCAAGATGGAAAAGCGAAGCTTTTTCATCGCCGAACATTTTTAACTTTGTAATAACATCTCTTGCGTTTGCTTCTTCTTCAACCTGTTCTGTTATATACCAGTTGATAAAATGGCGGGTTGCAAGATCACATTCATCTTCACTCATTGATGCAACGCAATTTATGCTTTCTGTAACATATTTTTCATGTTCAAGAATTTTTTCAAAAACCTGAAGGGGATTTTCAAAATTTTTCTCAGGAGCATCAATCTGTTCAAGCTCTACTTTGCCGTCACGTTCTATTATATAATCAAATAAAATCATACCATGATCTACTTCTTCGCGAGCCTGAACTTTTGTCCAAAAAGAAAAACCGTAAAGACCAATTTCGTCAAAAAAAGCAGACATAGCAAGATATAAATAAGCTGAATAAAATTCTTTGTTGATTTGTGAGTTAAGAACATTTTGTACCTTTTCGCTAATCACTTTTGCCCTCCCATAATCCGTGTAAATTGCAAAACTCTCTTGCAACAAGATTTTTTGAATACTTATTTAAGAGCATTTTTGGTTCATCACCCGGATGTAAATACTTTAACTGTACATTATTTCTATCTTCGGAAATCGTTTCTATAAACATTATGTAATGCTCATCAATCATAGGATGAAGGATTTCACCAACTCTAATCTCATCAGTTCCATCCTCTCGTTTTATGAAAACAGGAATGTGCTTTTCAAGCATTGCATCTTCCTTATTTTTTGCTTCAAGTTTTTGCATAGGCTGTCCGCAGCAAACAAGTTCGCCTCCTCCTGCCAGAATAACTTCGACAAGATTTCCGCAAATTTCACATCTGTAAAGATCTAATCTTTCCATTAGTTCTCCTTTCAAATATTACTCTAACCTTTTCGCGAAAATTTTTGCACTGACCGGATGGCTATAATATTGAAAAAAAATTTTTTTAATTATAAAATAATAATAAGCCGTGCTCCACGGGGAATTGCAATCCCTTGACCCGAAGTTAACGCGGGGTGCAGAGCCTGTTGTGAGGATACGGTAGGTAACTTTGATAAATGTATTATTGTTGACGTTTAAGGATATGGCGGCGCAAGCTGTCGTACCGTATCACGATGGAAACATATCAGCACTATGACTTTCCTTGCGGCTGTCGTATTGTTA